>JBDSAN010000370.1:0-14294 GCA_039922115.1 Jatrophihabitantaceae bacterium | reverse complement strand
GCGTGCAGGTCGGCCACCACGGCCTCGTGCACGAATCGGCCGGGGCTGAGCTTGGAGAATTCCAGCGTGAACGGCAGGAAGACCACCACATCAATTCCGAGCTCGCCGGCGAGTTCGGCCTTACGGGTGTTGGTGCTCAGCTGAGCCGGGTGGCTGCCCGGCCGCACCACCTCGGCCGGGTGCGGGGTGAAGGTGACCATCACGGCCGGCAGGTTGCGCTCATCGGCAAGCTGGCGGGCCCGCTGGATGATCTGCTGATGCCCCAAGTGCACCCCGTCGAAGACCCCGATGGTTGCCACGCAGCGTCCCCAGCCGGCCGGAATCGCCTCAAGTCCACGCCATCGTTGCACCTGGCGAGTGTAGGGCTCGGCCGTACTCACCCGGCAGCGCTTTGCGTGCTGTCCAGCGGCTCGGTGCGCCCGGCTGCCACCGTCGAGGAGATCCAGCTGAGCGCGAGCACGTAACCCTCGATGCCGAGGCCGACGATGACGCCGGAGGCCACCGCGGACAGGTAGGAATGGTGCCGGAATTGCTCGCGGGCATGGACGTTGGAAATGTGCACCTCGACCAGCGGGGCGGTCCTGGCCGCGACCGCGTCCCGCAGCGCTATCGAGGTGTGGGTGAGCGCCCCGGCATTGAGCACCACCGGAAGCTGGCCATCGGCCGCCTCGTGCAACCAGTGCAGCAAGTCGGCCTCGGAATCGCTCTGCCGGACCTGCACCGCCAGCCCGAGCTCGGTGCCGGCCCGCACGCACAGCGCCGCCAGCTCTGCGTGCGTGGTGCTGCCATAGATCGTCGGCTCCCGGGAGCCCAGCCGGCCCAGGTTGGGGCCGTTGAGCACCAGCACCGGCGTCGCCGTGCCGTCCGGATCGGTCATCTGTTCGCCACCTTCGCATAGGCCGCCGCCAGCAGCGCCGGGTCTGGATCTGAGACTGTGACCGGACGGGCCAGCCCGTCCAGCAGGACGAAACGCAACCGGGCGCCGCGAGCCTTCTTGTCCAGCCGCATCGCGGCCAGCAGCTCGTCGAAGCCCACCTGCCCGGGATAGCTGACCGGCAGGCCGAGCGAGCCCAGCAGCGCCGCGTGCCGGTCAGCGGTGGCCTGATCGAGCCGGCCGCTGAGCCTGCTCAACTCGGCTGCGAATACCAGGCCGATCGAGACCGCGTCACCGTGCCGCCACCGGTACTGCTCGGCATGCTCGATCGCGTGGCCGAGGGTGTGGCCGTAGTTCAGGATCTCGCGCAGGCCCTGCTCGGTCAGGTCGGCCGAAACCACCGCCGCCTTGACCGCCACGGTGCGCTCGATGAGCTCGCGCTCGGCCGGGTTGCCGGCCACCAGCGCCGCGCCGGGGTCGGCCTCGATCAGGTCCAGGATGGCCGGGTCGGCGATGAACCCGGACTTGACCACCTCGGCCAGGCCGGCCCGGTAGTCCGGCGCGGGCAGGCTGGCCAGCGCGTCCAGGTCACACAGCACTCCGGCCGGCGGGTAGAACGCCCCGACCAGGTTCTTGCCGGCAGCGAGGTTAATCCCGGTCTTGCCGCCGATGGCCGCATCGACCATGCCGGCCAGCGTGGTGGGCAGCTGCACCAGCCGGACGCCGCGCAGCCAGCTCGCCGCGACCCAGCCGGCCAGATCGGTGGTGGCGCCACCACCGAGCCCGAGCACCGCGTCGCTGCGGGTGAAACCCAGCTCGGCCAGCCGGTCGAAGCACTGCCCTGCCACCGCCAGCGTCTTGGCCCGCTCGCCGTCGGGCAGCTCGATCCGATGGCCGCGGATGCCGGCCTCGGCAAGCGCGATGACCACCGCCTCGGCGAGCACCGCCACGCTAGGCGGGTGCAGCAGGGCAACTTGCTCGACCCCGGGCAGCAGCGGCGCCAGCTCACCGAGCAAGCCCGAGCCGACCACCACCTGATAGCCACCAGCGCCGCCGACCTCGATCCGGCTGGCCGGCGCGGTCATCGCGGGCCCGCTGTCGACCGGCCGGTGCGGGTCAGCTGCCCGAACACCCGCTCGGTGACCTGGGCGACCGAACGGCCACCGGTGGGCACGGTCAGCGTCGCCACCTCGCGGTAGAGCCGATCACGCTGCCGGCTCAGCTCAGCCAGCCGGCCAGCCGGGTCGCCGGCCAGCAGCGGCCGGTGCCGCGCGCCGGCCATCCGGTGCAGCAGCTCGTCCTGGTCGGCGGTCAGAAGCACCACCGGCACGCCGGCCGCGCCGAGTTCGACGCGCACCGCCTCGGTGGTCACCGCTCCCCCGCCGAGTGCCAGGATGCCGTCGAAGCCGGCCAGCGCCTGACCGATGGTCTCAGCCTCCAGTTGGCGGAAGGCCGGCTCACCGTCCTGCTCGAAAATCTCGCTGACGCTGCGTCCGGCGCGCTCGGCGACCAGCCGATCGGAATCGGCGAAGGGCAGCGACAGCCGGCGGGCCAGCCGGGCGCCGACGGTCGACTTGCCGGTACCGGGCAGGCCGACCAGCACGGCGCGTGGCGGCATCAGCTGACCGGCCCGCTCATGCCTCGTTCGGCCAGCCGGTTCAGGTAACCGGCGACATTGCGGGTGGTCTCAGCCACCGAATCGCCACCGAACTTCTCCAGCACCGCCTCGGCCAGCACCAGCGCGACCATCGCCTCGGCCACCACGCCGGCCGCTGGCACCGCGCACACGTCCGAGCGCTGGTTGATCGCCACCGCCGGCTCACCGGTGGCCACATCGACCGTGGCCAGCGCGCGCGGCACCGTCGAGATCGGCTTCATCGCCGCCCGCGCCCGCAGCACCTCGCCGGTGGACATGCCGCCCTCGATGCCGCCGGCCCGGTGCGACCGGCGGCGCAGCACCCCGTCGGCGTCCCGCTCGATCTCGTCGTGTGCCCGCGAGCCCGGGGTGCGGGCCAGCTCGAAGCCGTCGCCGACCTCGACCCCCTTGATCGCCTGGATGCCCATCAGCGCGGCGGCCAGCCGGGAATCCAACCGGCGGTCCCACTGGACGTGACTGCCCAGGCCCGGTGGCAGGCCGTGCACCACCACCTCGACCACCCCGCCCAGCGTGTCACCGGCCCGCTTGGTCTCGTCGATGTGCTCGACCATCGCCTGGCTGGCCTGCTCGTCCAGGCAGCGGACCGGGGACTCATCGATCCGCGCCAGGTCGTGCGGACCGGGCAGGCTGTCAGCCGGTGCGCTCACCGCACCGATCGAGGTGACGTGGCTGAGCACCTGGACGCCGACCACCTGGGCCAGGAACTGCTTGGCGACCGCGCCGAGGGCAACCCGGGCGGCGGTCTCGCGGGCGCTGGCCCGTTCCAGGATCGGGCGCGCGTCGTCCAGGTCGTACTTCTGCATGCCAACCAGGTCGGCGTGGCCGGGCCGGGGCCGGGTCAGCGCCTCGTTGCGGGCCAGGCTGGCCAGCAACTGCTCGTCCACCGGGTCGGCTGCCATCACCGTCTGCCATTTGGGCCATTCGGTGTTGCCGACCCGGATCGCCACCGGGCCGCCCATGGTTCGGCCGTGCCGGACCCCACCGGTGAGTTCCACCTCGTCCTGCTCGAACTTCATCCGGGCACCGCGGCCGTAGCCGAGCCGGCGCCGGGCGAGGTCGGCAGCAATGTTGCTCGTGCTCAGCTGCACCCCCGCAGGCAGCCCTTCGACGATCGCCACCAGGGCAGGTCCGTGGGATTCACCAGCAGTCATCCAGCGCAGCACCCTCGAATTGTTCCAGACCCGATCGATCGCCGCCGGCGCGGCGCCCGCCATGATGGACGGGTGGACGAGACGGCAGGCTGGCGGATCGATCCGGGCACGCTGGATCCGGTGCTCACCGACCGCCGGATTGTCGAGGCTGCGCTGGCCTCGGCGGACCCGGTCGACCGGTTGCGGCTGCTGCCGCTGCTCGGCCGGGGTGATCAGGCGCTGGCCGAAGCCGGGCAACTTATCGAGCAACCCGCGGTCCGCGAGGACCCCTGGCGAGTGCTGTTGCTGACCTCGGACCTGCATCGCTGGCGGCACGAACTCGATCAGGCCGAGCGGCTGCTGACCGCTGCCTGGAAGTTTGCCCGCAGCCGGGGCCGGCAGGCCAGCAGCCTGCAACGCCTGGGCAAGTGCTGGTTTCGCTTCGGCGACCTGGACCGGGCCGGCGCCTGTTTCGAGCTGGCGCTGACCATGCGCCGTGGCTTCGCGCCGGCCGATCAGGTTGCCAGCAGCGAGCAGGCGATCGGACGGGTCCGGCAGCGGCTTGGCTTCGACGCGATCGTGCTGGCCGGCGGCCAAGGCCGGCGGCTGCGCGGCAGCGGTGCCGCCGGCATCGCCAAGGCAACCCTTCCGCTGGCCGGCTGGCCGCTGGTCGATCACGTGCTGCTCGCGGCGAGCGGGGCAACCAACCGGATCGTGGCCGGCCCGAAACGGATCGCACTGGCCAGCCCGCAATTCTGCCGGGAGGATCCGGCCGGCAGCGGGCCGGTCGCCGCGATCGCGGCAGCGCTGCACCTGGTCCGCCAGCCGGTGGTGGCAGTGCTGGCCGCCGACCTCCCGTTCATCGGGCCGGCCTTGAGCACGCTGCGCGACTGCGTGACGCTCGGGCCACGGCAGGCCGCGGTGCTGGTGGATACCACCGGCCAGAGCAACTACCTGGCCTCGATGTGGCAGACCGCTGCCCTGCACCAGGCGCTGGATCGGCTGGGCGAGCCGGCCAACCGGCCGGTGCGCGAGCTCTATCGCGACCTGGACGTGGCCAGGGCCCCGGACTACGACGCCAACGGCGCCGACTGCGACACCCCGGACGACCTGGCGATCGCGCGGGAGCGGGTCAGCCGCCGCAATCCGGGACAGCTGCCAGCAGCGCTGCTCGCATGGCCTCGGTTGGAGCTGCACGCCCCGTCATGAGCTGGACCTGGCCGGCGGCCTGCAACAGCAGCATCCGCGCCCCGCTGACCACCTGCGCCCCGGCCCGCGCCGCCGCCTGGGCCAGCGGGGTCGGCCACGGTCGGTAGATCGCCTCGAGCAGCACCTGGCCGACCCGCCAGTCGACGGCGGTAGCGAGCGAATCAGCCGCGCCGGCCGGCAGGGTGGCGATGACCAGGTCGGCCGCACCGATCCGGCTGGCCTCGGCCAGCCCTCCGATCGAGACCGCCACCCCGATCCGGTCGGCCGCGGCGAGCAGCTCACCGGCCCGGCTTGGTTCGCGTACCAGCGCGACGATCTCGGCCGCCGGGCCAGGCCTGGAAAGGGCCGCCAGCGCCGCGAGCGCGGCCTGCGCGGTGCCACCGGCGCCGAGCAGCACCACCGAACCGCCAGCCGGCAGCGCGCCGGCCGGCAGCGCGTCCCGGATGCCGATCCAGTCGGTGTTGTCGGCCGTCCAACCATTCGGGCCGGCGAGCAGGGTGTTCGCCGCCCCGATCGCGGTGGCCATCGGGCTGGCGGTGGCAGCAAGCCGCAGCGCCTGCCGCTTGAGCGGCATCGTGCAGGAGTAGCCGACCAGCTCCGGGCCGGACCGCGCGAGCAGGTCGGCCAGGCCGTCCTCGTCGCATTCGACCGCGGAATATGACCAGTTCAGGCCGAGCGCCTGGTAGGCCGCCCGGTGCAGCACCGGCGACAGCGAATGCCCGATCGGCTTGCCCAGCACGCCCGCCGCCCGGGAGCCTGGTGAAGAACCTAGTGACACCAGCCCATTGCCTGGCACTTGTCGGTCGCCTGCTGCCAGGTCCCGCTGTCGTTGGTGAACAGGTGATGACCGGCGGCATCGTCGACCACGTAGTACAGCCAGTTGCCGGCCGCCGGGTGGATGGCGGCCTGCAACGAAGCCTCGCCGGGGTTGGACACCGGGGTCGGCGGCAACCCGAGGTGGCTGCGCACGTTGTACGGCGAGTTCTCGGTGTAGGTGGTGGAATTCGGATCCTTGCCGGTCAGCGCCACGCCGTAGCGGTTCGCGGCATCGATCCCGATCGGTTGCTTGGCCGCGATCCGGTTCAGGATCACCCGGGCGATCTTGGGGCGATCCTCGGGGAACTTGGCCTCGGATTCGATCAACGAGGCGATGATCAGCGCCTGGTAGGCGGTCAGGTTCTGTGCCTTGGCGCCGGCGGCGAAGCCGAGCTTGAGGTATTCGGCGTTGAACTGGCCGGTCAGGTCCTGCACGACCGCGTCGGCCGACAGCCCTGGATCGAAGTCGTAGGTGGCCGGGAACAGGAACCCTTCCGCGGTGGTCGGCTGGAAGCCGTCCGGCAGGCCCAGGTTGCCGATCCGTTGCGCCGAGGCCTGCAGTTGAGCCAGCGGCAGTCCGAGCTTGCTGGACAGGTCGGCGAGGATCTGCTTCTCGGTATAGCCCTCGGGGATGGTGACCTGGGTGACCAGCCGGTTGGCCGGATCCAGGATCGCGGCCATCGCGGCCTGCCCGGAGGAATGCAGCCGTACCCGGTAGACACCGGGCTGAATGTCGCCGGCTCGGCCGGACTGCTTGGCCGCGTTGACGAAGGCGCGGGTGGACTTCACTACGCCGGCCTTCAACATCGTCGCTGCCACGTCGGCGGCTCCGTCGCCCGGCGCGATGGTGACCCGGGTGAACCCAGCGCCCTGCCCGGCGTAATCAGGGGTCTGGAAGTCGCCGGCCACCGACTTGATCAGGAGGTAGCTGGCGCCGACCAGGGCCAGGATCACCAGGACCGATAGCACCGGGAACAGCCGGTGTCGGCGCCGGCGGCGCTTGGCGTGATGGCGATGGGAGCGCTTCTGCGCGCCGGGGACGTAGGTGGAGGGTTCATCGGAGCCGAAGAGCGGATGCTCCTCGTCATGTAGCTCATCGATCGAACCCACCGAGTTGGCCTCTTCCGAAGTCACCGTGCCCTGTGCCTGTCTGTCCTGCCCCCGTGTCTGAAAGTCGCGCACGACAGCACGCTACTGCCGCCGATTGCCGGCGGCATCAAGATAGGACTGCAATATCTCGACGGCCGCCGCCTGATCGACGATGGCACGCTTTGCCCGACCCCGGACACCGCTGGAGGTGAGATTACGCTGCGCCAGCACCGTGGTCATCCGCTCATCGACATAGACGACCGTAATCTGGCCGATCCGGCTCTGCAACGCGGCCCCGAACTCGCGAGCGGCGCGCACGGCTGGCCCGTCCCGACCGGCCAGGGTCCGGGGCAGCCCGACAACCACGCCGACTGCCTCGTGCTCAGCGATCAGCTCCTGGATCCGGTCCAGGTCGGTGTGCCGGGCCGGGTCAGCCGGCACGGTGGCCACTGGAACCGCCAGCACTCCCCCTGGATCGCTGCGCGCCACCCCGACCCGGACGGCCCCGACATCGATGCCGAGCCAGACCCCTGGCCGGTCGGTCACGCCGCTACCGGGGCCGCGCTCACGCCGGAGCCGTAACCGCGTGCTGGACGGCCTCCAGGGCAGCCGCGACCTTGGCCGGGTCGCCGCCAGCGCCCTGCGCCAGGTCCGCCTTTCCGCCACCCCGGGCGCCGAGCACCGGCGCGAACTGCTTGACCAGCGCGCCGGCCGACCAGCCAGCCTGCTGAGCGGCCGGGTTGACGCTGGCGACGAAGTGCGCCGCGCCGTCGACGTCTGAGATGAGCACCACCACCGCCGGCCGGGCCTGGTCCAGCCGGCCGCGCACGTCGGTGACCAGGCTGCGCAGGTCGTTGCCACCAACCCCGTTCGGCGCCGGCAGCGCGACCAGTTGCACGCCGTTCACCTCCACCGCCTTGGCGGCGAGTTGACCGGCGCCGGCCAGAATCGCCGAGACCCGGCTGCGTTCGAGTTCCTTCTCCACCACCTTCAGCCGCTCGACCAGGGCGGCCACCCGGTCCGGCACCTCGGCGCTGGGCACCCGCAGGGTCTCGGTGACAGCGTTCAGCAGGGCACGTTCGGTCGCCAGGTATCGCAACGCCTCGATGCCGACGAAGGCCTCGACCCGGCGCACCCCGGCACCGACCGAGGACTCGCCGACCAGGGTGATCGCACCCACCTGCGACGAGTGCTCGACATGGGTGCCACCGCACAGCTCCCGCGACCACGGCCCGCCGATCTCGACCACCCGGACCTCGGCGTCGTAGGTCTCACCGAACAGCGCCAGCGCACCGAGCTCGCGGGCCCGGGCCAGCGGCAGGTACGCCACCGTCACCGGCAGGTCGGCCCGCAGCGCCCGGTTGGCGGCCTCTTCGATGTCACGCTTGCTGGCGTCGTTGAGCGCCGAACCCCAGGCAAAGTCCAATCGCAGGTAGCCGGGCTTGTTGTACGAACCGCTCTGCAGCGCGGTCGGGCCGAGCACCTCGCGCAGCGCCGCGTGCACCACGTGGGTGCCCGAGTGTGCCTGCCGGGCCGACCGGCGCCACTCCGGGTCGACCTTGGCCTGCACCTGCTCGCCGGTACCGAGCTCGCCTTCGACGACCTCGACCCGATGCACGATCAGTCCCTTGACCGGCTTCTGCACATCAAGCACCCGCAGCAGCGCGCCGGCCGAGCTGATGAGGCCCTCGTCAGCTACCTGGCCGCCGGATTCGGCATAGAACGGTGTCTCATCCAGGACGACCTCGACCACCTCGCCGGAGCGGGCCCGCTCGGTGAGCTCGCCGTCGGCGACGATGCCGCGCACGTTCGCCGCGGTCTGCAACTCGGTATAGCCGGTGAACACCGTCTCACCGGCATCGCGCAACTGCCGGTAGGCCGGCGAGTTGCCGTGCGCGCTCTTGCGGGCCCGGGCATCGGCCTTGGCCCGCTCGCGCTGCTCGGTCATCAGCCGCCGGAACGCGTCGGTGTCGACGGTCAGGCCGTTTTCGGCAGCCATTTCCAGGGTGAGATCGATCGGAAAGCCGTAGGTATCGTGCAGCGCAAAGGCCTGCGCACCAGGTAGCACCGTGCTCTTGGCCTGCTGCAGGCCGGCGACCGCGGTATCGAAGATGCTGGTGCCCGAGGTCAGCGTCCGCCGGAACGCCTCCTCCTCGGCGTAGCCGATCATCGCGATTCGGTCGTAATTCTCGGCAAGTTCCGGATAGGACGGGGCCATGCAGTCGCGCGCGACCGGCAGCAGTTCGGGCAGCGCCGGGTCGCCGTAACCGAGCAGCCGCATCGAGCGGACCGCCCGGCGCAGGATCCTGCGCAGCACGTAGCCGCGGCCCTCGTTGGACGGGGTGACCCCATCGCCCATCAGCATCAGCGCGGTCCGGACGTGATCGGCGATCACCCGCAACCGGACGTCATCGGGGTGCGATTGGCTGGCCGCGTGCCCGGAATGCGCGCCGTACTTCGTGTTGGTCAGCCCGGCCGCCATATCCAGGATCGGCCGGGTCTCGTCGATCTCGTACAGGTTGTCCACGCCCTGCAGCAGGGTGGCCATCCGCTCCATGCCCATGCCGGTATCGATGTTCTTGTGCGGCAGGTCGCCGAGAATCTCGTACTCGCCCTTGCCCGGCCCGGTCGACTCACCGCGCTCATAGGCCATGAAAACCAGGTTCCAGTACTCCATGAACCGGTCCTCATCGATGGCCGGGCCGCCGTCCGGGCCGTACTCCGGGCCTCGGTCGTAGAACAGCTCGCTGCAGGTGCCGGCCGGGCCCGGAATGCCCATGTCCCAGGTGTTGTCAGCCTTGCCCCGTCGCACGATCCGCTCGGACGGGACGCCGATCTGATCGCGCCAGATCGAGACCGCCTCGTCGTCGTCGAGGTAGACCGTGGGCCAGATCCGTTCCGGGTCCAGGCCGAAGCCGCCATCGGCGACGGAGTTGGTCGACAGGGCCCAGGCCAGCCGGATCGCCTCGTCCTTGAAGTAGTCGCCGAAGCTGAAGTTGCCGTTCATCTGGAAGAACGTGCCGTGCCGGGTGGTCTTGCCGACCTCTTCGATGTCCTGGGTCCGAATGCACTTCTGGATGCTGGTCGCCCGCTGCCACGGGGCGGCCTGCTGGCCGATGAAGTACGGGACGAACTGCACCATGCCGGCGTTGACGAACAGCAGGTTCGGGTCATCGAACGGCAGCGGCGCGCTCGGCACGACCGTGTGCCCGTTGGCCTCGAAATGCGCGAGAAAGCGCCGCCGGATCTCGGCAGAGCGCATGGGGTTGCTCCTTAGCTTTCAGCGGGTGGTTCCAGGGTAGGCGGCAACGGCCAGCGGTTTAGGCCGACCGGTCAGCCGGCAGCTCACCGGAATCAAGCCCAGCCGCGGCGCGCAAGGCGCTCTCCTGGGCCGACATCGCCTCGCGGACGTCGTCGGCGAAGTCGCGCAGCGAGTAGGCCAGCTCGTTGAGGCCGGCCCCGATGCTCGAAGCGATGCCCTGTGGGGTGAGCTTGTCAGCGGCCCGGGACAGCTTGCGGAAGATCAGCACGCCGAGCGTCGCGCCGAGCGCCAACCAGAACAGCCTGCGCATCTCAGCGAACCCTCCGCCGGCCGGCCGATCGCCGACCGCGCCGGGCCTGGCCTACGGCCTGCGCGTCCTGCCGCTTCCGCACCGTGGAGCGGACGCCATAGGAGAAGGCAGCCACCTTGATCAGCGGGCTGCCAACGGTCGAGGACACGATCGAGGTCAGGGCCGCCGCGTTGCTGGTGATCGAGCTGACCCCGCGGGTGATGTCTTCCACCTGGGCCAGCTGGCTGTTCACATTGGCCACCGTGGTCTGGGCACCGGTGAGCAACGGCACGGCGCCCTCGTGGGTCTTGCGGATCGCCAGGGTGGCCTCGTCCAGCGTCTTGCCCAGCTTCAACAGCGGTATGGCCAGCAGCAGCACCAGCAGGACGAACGCGCCCGCGGCGATCAGTCCGGCGATTGCTCCAGCGTGCACGGGTAGTCCCCTCCAAGGTATGCAACTTCAGGCGGCACCGCTGGCCCCGGCCAGGCCGGGGTTCAGCACCGATTGCTCTGGCGAGACTACCTCTGCGGGCTCAGCGCGGTTTGCCCCGGATCAGGCTTCGCAACCGGTCCAGCCGCTCGCTGACCGCGCGCTCGGCACCGCGCTGGCCCGGCCGGTAGTAGTCGACACCGACCAGCTCGTCCGGCGGGTACTGCTGGGCGGCAACCCCCTCGACGAGGTCGTGCGGGTAGATATAGCGCTCGGCGTGACCGAGCTTCTTCGCCCCGGCGTAGTGCCCGTCGCGTAACGGCGGCGGTACCGAACCCGCCTGGCCGGCCCGGACGTCACCGATCGCGGCATCAATAGCGACAATCACCGCGTTGGACTTCGGCGCGAGCGCCAGGTGAATGGTCGCCTGGGCAAGGTTGATCCGGGCCTCGGGCATGCCGATCAGCTGGACCGCCTCGGCCGCCGCGGTCGCGGCCAGCAGCGCGGTCGGATCGGCCAGGCCGATGTCCTCGCTGGCATGCACGACCAGCCGGCGGGCGATGAACCGGGCGTCCTCGCCGGCCACGATCATCCGGGCCAGGTAGTGCAGCGCCGCGTCGACGTCCGAGCCCCGGATCGACTTGATGAAGGCACTGATGACGTCATAGTGCTGATCGCCGTCGCGGTCATAGCGCACCGCTGCCTGGTCGATCGCCTGCTCCAGCGCGGCCAGCCCGATCTCGCGGCCGCCGGTGCTTGCCAAATCGCTCCGCTCCGAGCTCGTGCCTGCCTCGATGCGCACTTGCCTATCGGCCAGCACCGAACCGGCCGAGGCCTCCAGCGCGGTGAGCACCCGGCGGGCATCGCCACCGGCGAGCCGGCGCAGGTGGTCGCGGGCGTCCTCAGCCAGGGTGACCGCGCCGGCCAGGCCGCGCGGGTCGGCCAGCGCCCGATCGATCAGCAGGTCGATCTCGGCATCGTCCAGCGGCTGCAGGGTGAGCAGCAGGCTGCGCGAGAGCAGCGGCGAGACCAGCGAGAAGTACGGGTTCTCGGTGGTGGCCGCGACCAGCGTCACGGTGCGCGCCTCGACCGCGGCCAGCAGCGAGTCCTGCTGGGTCTTGGAGAACCGGTGGATCTCGTCGATGAACAGCACCGTCTGGCGCCCGCCATGTTCCAGGGTGCGCTTGGCGGTGTCGATCACCGCGCGGACGTCCTTGACCCCGGCGCTCAAAGCCGACAGCTGGACGAACCGCCGGTTGCCGGCGGTGGACACGATGGTGGCCAGGGTGGTCTTGCCGGTGCCGGGCGGCCCGAACAGGATCAGCGACATCGGCGCATCGCCCTCGACGAGGCGCCGCAGCGGGGAGCCGGGGCCGAGCAGGTGCTGCTGGCCGATCACCTCGTCCAGGCTGCGCGGCCGCAGCCGGACCGCCAGCGGCGCGTTCGGATCCTCCACGCTCTGGTACTGGCTGGCCACCGCGCCGTCGCCGCCGGTGTCCGGTTCGCCGAACAGGGTCACCGGCTGCTCCCTTCCCGACGTTCGCGCTGACGCTGACGACCCTAGCCGCTTGCCGCTCGGTGACCGGGTCGCGCGCCTGGCCTGCTCACTAGATTGGACGCATGGCGGTCATGACAGCGCGGCGACGGATCACCAGACTGCGGCGAACGGATCCAGCACACGCTCCGGAGATCGAGCAGGTCGGCGATGAGCTGACTGTGGAAGCCCCGCTGAACCTGATCATCGCCGACCAGCAGCTTGCCACCCTGATGCGCACGCCGGGCCACGACCTGGAGCTGGCCGCCGGCTGGCTGACCGTGGAATCGGGCGTCCAATCGGCCGCCGATCTGATCGCGCTGCGCCAGTGCCGGACCTCCGACGACCTGGGCCTGCGGGCGGCCGACGGCATCAGCGGCCGGGGCATCGACCAGGTGCACCTGGCGCTTCGCCCGGGCATCGAGCCACCACGGCCGCGTGCCTGGGTGACCGGCGCCGCGTGCGGCGTGTGCAGCGCTGATGTGCTGGACCTCAGCCCGTTACGGCGCTGGCAACCGCACACCGAGGGCTGGACGGTGCCAGTGTCGGTGATCGGGTCGCTGCCCGACTCGCTGCGCGGCCAGCAGCGGACCTTCGAACGGACCGGGTCGCTGCACGCTGCCGCGCTGGCCGGCGCCGACGGCTCGCTGTTGGTGGTCCGCGAGGACGTCGGACGGCACAACGCGGTGGACAAGGTGCACGGCTGGGCGCTGTTCAACGACCGGTTGCCGGCCACCGACCTGCTGCTGGTGGTCAGCGGCCGGGTCTCCTTCGAGATCGTCCAGAAGGCTGTCGCTGCTGGTGTGGCCGGCATCGTGGCGGTCTCGGCGCCATCGGACCTTGCCGTCGACCTGGCCCGCGAGTACGACCTGGTGCTGGCCGGAATGGTCCGGCCCGGAAAGGTGAATCTCTACTCAGGCACCGAGTGGGTGAGCGGGCTGGACCTCGCCTAGCCAGGGCAGCCAGCCCGGCTAGCCGGCCAGCTCGCCGTGCCGGGAGCAGCTCGCCCGCCAGCCGATCGGGTCGACCTGCACCACCATCCGTCGGGCACACCGCGGGCAGTAGCGCGGCGGTTCGAGCAGCGCCCGGTCCTGGCAGCGTTGGTGGTCGCCGCCGGCCAGCTGGCCGCACTGGCCACAGAAGGCGTCCATCGCGCTTAGAGCGTCGCCGCCAGCGCCTTGATCGGCATCTTCAGCTCGGCCAGCAGCTCCAGATCCGAGTCGGCCGGCCGGCCCAGCGTGGTCAGGTAGTTGCCGACGATCACCGCGTTGATGCCGCCGAGCATCCCCTGCCGGGCCCCGAAATCGCCCAGGGTCAGCTCGCGACCGCCAGCGAAGCGCAGGATCGTCCTCGGCATCGCCAGCCGGAACGCCGCGATCGTCCGCAGCGCGTCCTTGCCGTCGAGAATCGGCATATCAGCAAAGGGCGTTCCCGGTCGCGGGTTCAGGAAGTTCATCGGCACCTCGTCCGGGCCCAGCTCGGCCAGCTGGGCGGCGAACTCGGCCCGCTGGGCCAGCGTCTCACCCATCCCGATGATGCCGCCGCAGCAGACCTCCATGCCGGCCGCGGCCACCATCTGCAGGGTGTCCCAGCGCTCCTGCCAGGTGTGGGTGGTGACCACCTGGTCGAAGTGCGACCGGGCGGTCTCCAGGTTGTGGTTGTAGCGGTGGATGTCCAACGCCGACAGCCGGTCCACCTGCTCCTGGGTGAGCATGCCCAGCGACGCGGCGATGTTGATGTCGACCGCCGCGCGGATCGCCGCGACACCGTCGGCCAGCTGCGTCATGAGCCGCTCGTCGGGGCCGCGCACGGCGGCGACGATGCAGAACTCGGTCGCCCCGGTCGCGGCGGTCTGTCTCGCCGCCTCGACGAGGGAGGGGATGTCGAGCCAGACGGCCCGCACCGGTGAGGTGAACAGGCCCGACTGGGAGCAGAAGTGACAGTCCTCGGGGCAGCCGCCGGTCTTGACCGACACGATGCCCTCGACTTCGACCTCAGGCCCGC
>JBDSAN010000369.1:0-6500 GCA_039922115.1 Jatrophihabitantaceae bacterium | reverse complement strand
AGTCGCTGGAAACCATCGCCCAGACCTTCAAGGACACCCCGGCTTCGGTCAGCGGCACCCTGAACGGCCTGTCCAGGCTGTCCAACACCATTGCCTCCCGTGACCAGACGCTGCGCACGCTGCTGGCCAGGGCGAACTCGGTCTCCGGCGTGCTGGCCGATCAGGACGCCCAGATCAGCAAGCTGATCACCGACGGCAACCTGCTGCTGACCGAGCTCAACGCGCGCCGTGATGCGATCCGCACGCTGTTCCTGAACACCTCCGCGCTGTCGCTGCAGATCTCCGGCCTGGTCAGTGACAACGCCAAGACGCTCAAGCCCGCCCTCGACCAGCTCAAGGGGGTGCTGGACGTGCTGGAGAAGAACCTGGACAACATCGATCGCGGCCTGGCGCTGCTAGGCCCGTTCTACCGGGTGTTCGCCAATACGCTGGGCAACGGGCGATGGTTCGACACCTACATCCAGAACCTGTCGGCCGGCGGGCTGTTCGGGACGCTGACGGGGGTGGGTAACTGATGGCACCACGAGCCCTGCCCAAGCGGGTCGCGCAGCTGATCGTGATCGCGATCCTGGCGGCCGTGGTGGTCGGCGCGGCGGTGTTCGCGCTGCTGCCCTCGCCGACGAAGAAGGTGACGGCTCGCTTCGAACGCGCGGTCGGCCTCTACGCGGGATCCTCGGTCCGGTTGCACGGAGTCACCATTGGCAGCATTACCAAGGTGAAGCCGGACGGGGACGGCGTGCTGGTCACCATGACCTACGACCGCAAGATCAAGTTGCCCGGCTACGCCGAGGACGCCAAGGTGGTGCGGGCGGCGATCATCCCGCCGTCGCTGGTGTCTGACCGCTACGTCCAGCTGCTCGACTACGCCTCCTGCACCACCGGCTGTCCGGTGCTGGCCAACGGGGCCTCGATCCCGATGACCCAGACCGCCTCGCCGGTCGAGCTCGATGACATCTATGCCGCGCTGGACAAGCTGAACGTCGCGCTCGGTCCGAAGGGGGCCGATTCCACCTCGCTGAGCAAGAACGGTCCGCTGTCGGATCTGATTGACGTCGGCGCGGCCAACCTCAACGGCAACGGCACCGCGCTCGGCCAGACCATCGACAACCTGTCCAAGGCAGTCCAGACACTGGCCAACGGTCGGGAGGACCTGTTCGGGACGGTGAAGAACCTGCAGGTGTTCACCGACGCGCTGGTCGCCAACGATGCCCAGGTGCGCAAGTTCAACGATCAGCTGGCCCAGGTCACCGGAGCGCTGGCTGACGAGCGCGGTTCGCTGAGCGCGGCGCTGACCAACCTGACCAAGGCGCTGCGCGACATTGCCGGTTTCATCAAGGCAAACGGCGACAGCATCCATACCGACGTGGTCGGTCTGAAGGCGGTTACCGGAGTGCTGGACAAGCAGAAGGCCGCGCTGAACGAGATCCTGGCGGTGGCACCGGTCGCGGTGTCCAACCTCGCGCACACCTACAACCCGGTCTCGGGCACCCTGGACACCCGCGACAACCTCGGCGGGACGCAGAACCCGCTCGATCCGGCGGTGATCTGTTCAGCCCTGGTGGCGACCAAGAACCTGCCTGCCTCCGGGACCATCACCGATACCTGCAACGCCATCGCCAAGGTGCTCGGCGGCCTGCCGGCGCTCGGGGGCGGCTCCGGCTCGGGCGGCGGCATCATCCCGCTGCCGCCGTTGGGAGGCTCCTGATGAGCGCCTCGATGCTGGGCCGCCGGCTGGTCGCGGCGCTGGCAGCGCTCGGCTCGGTGCTTGCGCTGTCCGGCTGCGGCTTCCACGGCCTGTATTCGGCCTCGTTGCCCGGCGGTGCTGACCTGGGTAGCCATCCGTACCGGGTACTGGTCGATTTCGCCGACGTGCTCGATCTGGTGCCGCAGTCCTCGGTCAAGGTCAACGATGTCACCGTCGGCAAGGTCGAATCGGTCAAGCTGACCGGCTGGGACGCCGAGGTGCAGGTGGCGGTCAACGGCGACGTCCAGCTGCCGGCCAACGCCTACGCCCAGATCCGGCAGACCTCCTTGCTCGGCGAGAAGTTTGTCTCGCTGTCCTACCCGCCCAGCGGCGAGGTGGCCGATCCCACCTCGCTGGCCCAAGCCCCGCACCCCGGTTACGCCTACCCGCACATCGGGATCGGCCGGACCGGCGCGACGCCGGAGGTCGAGGAGGTGCTCGGCCCGCTGTCGTTGCTGCTCAACGGCGGTGGGCTGGAGCAGATCAAGACGATCACCCACGAGCTGGACCAGACGCTGTCTGGCCACACTGCTGATATTCGTAACCTGCTCAACCAGGCGACCAGTCTGACCACCAGCCTGAACACCCAGAAGTCCCGGATCCTGACCGCGATCGACCGGCTGGACACCCTCGCCGCCACCCTGAACCGGCAGAAGCAGATCCTGGCCAACGCGCTGGACACGCTGCCGCAAGCAGTGCAGGTGCTGGCTGATGAGAAGAACCAGTTCGTCACCCTGCTGACCAGCCTGGACCAGCTGAGCACGGTGGCGGTGCGGGTGGTCAACGGCGCTACCGACAACTTCGTCTCCGCGCTCAAGAGCCTGGATCCGGTGATGACCCAGCTGACCAAGGCCGGCGATGCGCTTCCGAAGTCGTTGGAGTTGTTGGCCACCTTCCCGTTCCCGAGGACGTCGGTGAACGGGGTGCGCGGTGACTACACCAACCTCTACATCAGCGCTGACCTCAACCTCAGCGACCTGCTGGACAACCTGCTCAAGCCGGTGCCGGCTGGCGTGCCACCGATCCCGAAAACCAACGCGGTGGCCGCCACCCCGCTGACCGGATTGGGAGGCTGAGCAGATGATCCGACGATCAACCAAGATCCAGTTGCTGGCCTTCCTGGTGCTGTCACTGGTCGGCATCAGCTATGTCGGGTTCAACTACGTCGGTCTCGGTTCTACCCTGTTCGGGCCTGGTGGCTGCACGGTCAGTGCGAATTTCCCTGATTCTGGCGGCATCTTCAGCAACGCCGAGGTCACCTACCGCGGGGTCACGGTCGGCAAGGTGGGCGACCTGCACCTGCTCGATTATCAGGGCGCGGACGGCAAGCCGGTGCACGGCGTCCGGGTCGACCTGCGGCTCAACAGCTGCGGCCACCCGGCCATCCCGACCGATGCCCAGGCCTACGTGTCTGACCGCTCGGCAGTCGGCGAGCAGTACGTGAACCTCGAACCGACCGGTACCGCTGGGCCGTATCTGACCAAGGGCGCGGTGCTGCCCACGCCGGGTCGGGTGCCGATCGCGACTCAGGTGCTGCTGCAGAACCTGGACGACCTGGTCTCGCACATCGATTCGACCAAGCTGAACACGGTCGTCTCTGAGCTCGGCAACGCCTTCAACGGCCGTGGCCCGGCTTTGCAGGCGTTACTGGATTCAAGTGACCAACTGCTGGCTAAGGCCCAGGAATCGCTGCCGGAGACCCTCAAGCTGATCGACAACGGTCAGACGGTGCTCAAGACCCAGCTCGATTCCGGCTCGGCGATCAAGGACTGGGCGCACAGCCTGAACCTGATCACCGCGCAGCTCAAGCAGAGCAACCCGGATCTGAACTCGCTGTTCACCGACGCGCCCGATCAGCTGGCCACGGTTCGGCAGTTCCTGGCCGGCAATTCCTCCGACCTGAACCTGCTGCTGGCCAACCTCACCTCGGTCAACCAGGTGCTGGTCTCGCACTTGGACGGGATCGAGGGCATCCTGCTGATCTACCCGGCAGCGATTGCCGGTGGCTACACGGTGGCCCCGGGGGACGGCACCGCGCAC
Source organism: Jatrophihabitantaceae bacterium (assembly GCA_039922115.1). Taxonomy (GTDB): domain Bacteria; phylum Actinomycetota; class Actinomycetes; order Mycobacteriales; family Jatrophihabitantaceae; genus Jatrophihabitans_A. The sequence goes on along the minus strand of JBDSAN010000369.1, from coordinate 2,716 downwards.
TTCGGGCTGGTGGTCAACGTCGACGATCCGCCGTCCTGCCAGGCCGGTTACGGCGGGACGACCGTCCGCAAGCCCAGCGACACCGGACCCTCGAAGGTGAACACCGCGGCGAAATGCTCGCTGCCGCTCAGCTCGACGTCCCAGATTCGGGGAGCTGCGCACGCCCCGGGCGGCGATCCGGTGACCACAGGTGGCGCGGGTACCGTCTACCCGCGTGCCGTCCCGGGCGGGTCGCCGGCCCAGACGGTGCAGCTGGGTGGGTCGATGGCCAACGCCGGCCTGCTGGCTGACAATTCATGGCTGGCGTTGCTGACCAACGGCCTGCACTAGCCCGGTCGAACAAGCCGTTCCGACCGCGCGGCTGCCTGGCGACCTGGCTGGTCCGGACCTGCTTGCCCGATCAGTCGCACGATCACAGGAGGATGGATGCCCGAGCCAACAGCTCGTACGGTGCCGAGGTTGATCGTCTGGGTGCTTGCCGCGATCGCCACGGCCCTGCTGGTACTGAGCGCCGCGCTGGCCAGCGTCCGGTTGGGAAGTCATCACAGCGGCGCTGCCGGCCTGGACCGGGCCGAGCAGGCCGCGGTGACCGCCGCCAGGCAGGAGACCATCAACTTGCAGACCTACCGGCTCAAGAGCTTCGACGCTGATTTCCAGGTGGCGGTGGCTGGGTTGACCAGTACCAAGGCCAGCCAGTGGCAGGCGAACAAGGCCACCCTGAAGTCGAACCTGACCAAGCAGAAGATCGATTCCGCGGCGACCGTGTCCGGAGCTGGCCTGATCAGCTTCGCCGGCAAGTCCGCGGTGGTCGTGGTCTCCTCCGACACCCAACGAATCGACGCCAGCGGCAAGACCAGCACGGCGGCGCAGAATCGATTTCAGGTGACTATGAAGCTGGTCGGCGGCAAGTGGTTGATGGACGACCTGCAGTCGGTGTCGGTCTCATGAACGTCGATCGCGAGGATCGGACCGAGCAGCCGACTGCCCCGACCGACAGCCCGCCGGCAGCGCCACGCAGGCCATCGCCCAAGCCCCCGACCGCAACCGTGACGCCGACCTCGCGGGCTCGGCGGGCGGCCGCTGCTGGCGTGCAGCCGGCGCTTCGCCGGCCCTCGCCGCAGCCGGACGGTACCGCTGACCGCGCCGAGCGGGACCCGGTCGCTGACCGCGTCAGCGGCAAGCCAACCGCCACGGAGTCGCTGGTCGCCGATCGACCGGCCGTCGAGCCAGGTGTTGGTCCCGACCAGGCTCCGGCCAAGACCTTGGTCGAGCATCGGGTCCGCACCCGATCGCCGCTGTGGCTGGCCAGCGTCCTGATCGTGGTCATCGCGATGCTGGCCGGCCTGAGTGGCTGGCTGGCGTTTAGTTCGACCAGCTCCGGGTCGGTCAGCCAGCGTGATCAGGCGCTGTCAGCTGCCAAGTCCTCGGTCCCGCTGATCCTGTCCTACAACTACAAGAGCTTCGACGCCGATCTGGCCAAGGCTCAAGCCCAGTTGACCGGTCGCGCCAAGGCCGACTACGTCAAGGCGATGAGCAGCACGATCAAGCCCGCCGCTGCCAAGGCCGACGTGGTGGTGCAGGCGCAAACCGACAGCGCCGGCGTCGAGTCGGTGTCAGCCAACGGCGATCAGGTGACGGTGGTTGTCTTCGGTGAGCAGCGGGTCACCAACACCGCGTTGAGCTCGCCACGGATCGATCCGTTCCGGGTACGCGCCACCCTGGACCGGGTGGCTGGGCACTGGCTGGTGTCCAAGTTCGACCAGATCTAGGTCGGGCCCGGCTGCGGGAATCCGGCAGAAACTTCGGCTCGGCGGGGTCGAAACGCTTGACTGGGGCACGCTGGCGGGGCACCCTGTGCGTGCACCGCTTGTACGCTGATGTGCACTGGTGAGAGACCGGATCAGCGACTTGCTGGGCCAACTGCAAGACCGGCCGGCGTACGGCCGACGGCGTTCGGAAGACAATCTCCGTCCGCGCGAAAGCCGCCCCGAAGGGGTGGCCTGGACAGGCGCGCCCTCAGCGGCTAGACTGCTAATTTGCGCTGCCCTCAAACAACCGACGGCCCGTAACAGGGTCTACTTCCTGCTGTCGCGGGTGGGCGGCGCGTGAGCTGGCGCAGTACCAACTGCACAAGCAGTACTAACTCAACACAGTGGCACATTAGCAACGTTGGTCCTCGGAAGGACGCATCTTGGCAGTCTCTCGCCCCGGTAAGTCCGAAACGCAAGGCACGATTCAGGGGATTCCAGGAGCTCCCCCTCGTACCTCCTTCGCCAAGATTCGCGAACCTCTAGAGGTCCCGAATCTGCTGGCTCTGCAGACGGAATCCTTCGACTGGCTGATCGGCAACGACGCCTGGAAGGTAAGGCAAGCTCGCGACGAAAGCAGTTCAGGCCTCGCGCCGCTGTCCGGCTTGGAAGAGATTCTCGGCGAGATCTCGCCGATCGAAGACTTCTCCGGCTCCATGTCGCTGTCGTTCTCCTCGCCCCGCTTCGAAGAGGTCAAGGCCTCGATCGAGGAGTGCAAGGACAAAGACATGACCTATGCCGCCCCGCTGTTCGTCACCGCGGAGTTCACCAACAACACCACTGGTGAGATCAAGAGCCAGACGGTGTTCATGGGCGATTTCCCGATGATGACCCGCAAGGGCACCTTCGTCATCAACGGCACCGAGCGCGTCGTCGTCTCCCAGCTCGTCCGTTCGCCGGGCATCTAC
>JBDSAN010000368.1:0-6251 GCA_039922115.1 Jatrophihabitantaceae bacterium | reverse complement strand
CAATACCGGCCGCGCCGAAGATCAGGTATGCGGGCAAGGCCGGTAGCAGGTGCAGCCGGCCGAGTTGCCAGGCGAGCGCTACGAACAGCGCGCAGCAGAGCAGTTCGACCAGCGGGTAGCGCACGCTGATCCAGTTCTTGCAGTCCGCGCACCGGCCGCGCAGGATCAACCAGCCGAAGACCGGGACGTTGTGCCGCTTGCGGATCGGCTGCTCGCAGCCCGGGCAGCGCGATGGTGGGTGCGAGAGTGAGAGCTCGGCTGGAACCCGAGCGATCACCACGTTCAGAAAGGATCCGATCGCCAGCCCTAGCATGGCCACCGCGGCGATGACCAGCGGCATTCCTTGACCCTCCCAGGCTCAGTGTGTCCCGGACTCGGGGGCTCATTCGGTCGGCGAAGTCTGCATCACCAAGGCTCACCGATGACCAGGTGGTCTTCGTGCGCGCCATGGCAGTACCCCTTCGGATGAGGTGGATCGGGAAGATGACCGACGCTGCTGGATGGAGCCGGAGCTCCACCCAGCAGGTCGACGTGCTTACTGGATCTGGCCGCCCTTGAGGCTGTCGTAGCTGTAGGTGTTGCCACCTGGGCCGGTACCCGAGATCGTGTAGTTCGCGCACGGGTTCGCGGTGCAGGCGACCGCAGCGTTCAGCGGTGCGTACGTCAGCGTGGTGCCGGAGGAAACGTTAATCGTCGAAGCGCAACCGGCGGTGAAGGTGTACGCAGTCTTGGCGGCGTTGATGACCAGCGGGCCAACCGGGTAGGAGTTGCTGTTGTCGGTGTAGCACTGCTCGATGGTGGCGACCGCGGCGCGGACGTCAGACTGGGTGGCCTTGTTCTTGGCACCCTTCTGGTAGTTCAGGTACAGCGGGATGGCGATCGCGATCAGGATGCCGATGATCACGACGACGACGAGCAGCTCGATCAGGGTGAAACCCTTGTCGCCCTGCGCGCGCTCCTCGCGGAGCTTGTGAAGCTTGTTGAGCATGAGAGCCTCCTGGCTCGGTAGGGGTTGGCCGCGCGGCGAGGCTGCCAGCTAACCGTCTATGGGCACTTCGCAGAACAAAATCGACCCACCAATCCTTAACCTGAGCCATACGTGAGACGTATTTCTCTCAGCAAGTCTCGATTCGGTATCGACCTGCGAGTTGGGCGGACACCACCACGGGCTGGGCCGTATGGCCCAGCCCGTGATCGACGGACGTACGTGTGCACTTGGTCGGGTATGCGGTAGGAGCTAGTTGGTCTGGATGTGCTGGTAGATCGAGAACATCGGCAGGTACAGGCAGATCACCATGGTGCCGATCACCGCACCGAGCATGACCACCAGCAGCGGTTCCATTGCCGAGGTCAGCGAATCGGTCGCGGTCTCGACCTCCTGGTCGTAGAAGTCCGACACCTTGTCGAGCATGTCAGTGATCTGACCGGTCTCTTCACCGACCTCGAGCATCTGCACGACCATGTTCGGAAACAGCGGATTCTTCGCCAGCGGGCCGGACATCTGCATGCCGACCCGGACCGCGTCGCGGACTTCGACCATGGCCTCGCTGATCAGCGCATTGCCGGACGTGCCGCCCACGATGTCGAGGGCTTGGATGATCGGCACACCGACCGACAGCAGCGTGCCGAGGTTTCGCGCCCACCGGCTGATCGCCAGCTTGGTGAACAGCGAACCGAACACCGGCAATTTCAGCTTGATGGTGTCAACCTTGAGGCGGAAGGCATAGTTGCTTCGATAGGCCTTGCGATAGACCCGCATCCCGACGAAGGCACCGACCAGCACGATCGGCAACACCCAGTACATGTTGTGCGAAAGTGTCACCATGATCTGGGTGGGCAGCGGCAGCTTGCCACCGAGGTTCTTGAACATCTTCTCGAACACCGGGACGATGAAGATGATCACGCCGGTGCCGAGCAGCAGCGAGAAGATCAGCACGATCACCGGGTAGGTCATGGCCGATTTGATTTTGGCCCGCAACGCCGAATCCGCCTCGTACATCTTGGCAATCCGGGATAGCGCCTCGTCCAGAAAGCCGCCGGTCTCACCGGCCTTGATCATGTTGACCATCAGGGACGGAAAGTGGTCCGGATGCTGGGCCATCGCGGTGGACAGCGGCATGCCACCCTGTACATCGCTTCGGATCTGGCTGAGCGCGGCCCGCAGCTTCGGCTTTGTGGTCTGATCCTCCAGGATCGACAGCGCGCGGATCATGGTCAGCCCAGAGGCGGTCATCGAGGCGAACTGCCGGGACAGAATCGCCAGGTCCTTCAAGCCGGTTCGGCCACCGAGGCCGGGAATCTTGATCTCCTTCTTCAGACCCTGCCCGGTGCCGGCAACCGACAGCGGCACCAGCTTCTGCTCAGCGAGCGCATTCGCTGCGGCTTCCGGTGAATCCGATTCGATGGTGCCCTTGAGCAGGGCTCCGGTGACGTCGATCGCCTCGTAGGCGTAGGTCTTGGCGGCCATGGCTAGATCCTTGCCAGGCGCTTGAACTCGGCCGGATCGTGGGCAAGTTCGATGGCGGTGGACTTGCTGATCAGCTCCTCGCCGTAGCGCATGGCCAGGTGCTGATCGAAGCTGAGCATCCCGGATTCGGCCGAGGACTGCAGGAACGACGGGATCTGGTGCACCTTGCCTTCGCGAATCAGGTTACGAATGGCTGAGGTGGCCACCATGATCTCGCAGATGATGGTGCGTCCCATGCCGTCCTTGCGCGGCGCCAGCGCCTGAGTCACCACGCCTTGCAGGCAGTTGGCGAGCTGGGCGCGGATCTGCTGTTGCTGGTGTGGCGGGTAGATGTCGATCATCCGGTCCACGGTCTGGGCCGCCGACTGGGTGTGCAGGGTGGCCAGCACCAGGTGCCCGGTTTCGGCTGCGGTCACCGCGACCGAGGTCGTTTCCAGGTCACGCAACTCACCAACCAGGATGATGTCCGGGTCCTGGCGCAACACGTGCTTGAGCGCGATCGCGAAGTCCTGGGTATCAGAGCCGACCTCGCGCTGGTTCACCACGCTGCGCTGGTGCGAGTGCAGGTACTCGATCGGGTCCTCGATGGTGACGATGTGCGCCGACCGGCTTCGGTTGGCCACGTCGAGCAGCGCGGCCAGCGTGGTCGACTTGCCCGAGCCGGTCGGACCGGTGACCAGCACCAGCCCGCGCGGCAGGTGCGCGAAGGCCTCGACGCTCTGCGGCATGCCGAGTTCTTCCAGACCGCGGATCTTGTGCGGGATGGCTCGCATCACCGCTCCGACCGCGCCGCGCTGGCGGTAGACGTTCACCCGGAACCGGCTTACCCCGGGCAGCGCGTAGGCGGTGTCGAGTTCCTGGATGGTCTCGAATTTCTGCCACTGGGAGTCGCTGAGAATCGACCGGATCAGCGTCTCGGTGTCGACCGGCAGTAGCCGGTCGCGGCCTTCCAATGGCTTGAGCGCGCCGTTGATCCGGAAGCAGGGTGCGATGCCCGCAGTGATGTGCAGGTCGGAACCGCCCATCTCCACGAGCAGGCGCAACAAGTCATCCAGCTCGCGCTTGGCCTCGTGCATCGAGAATGCACCATCAATGGCGGTCAGCGGGTTCATGGCTTTCCCTCGTTTTCGAATCTCAGATCGTGCATGGTCATACCGTCACCCGGAGGACTTCCTCGAGGCTGGTGAAGCCCTCCGCGGTCTTGCGGAGCCCGTCATCGCGCAGCGTCACCATGCCTTCGGCAACCGCTACCCGTTTGATCTCGCTTGCCGGCGCGTGCTGCACAGTGAGCCGCTCGATTTCCTCGGTTACCGGCATGACCTCATTGACCGCGAGCCGTCCCCGGTAGCCGGTCTGCGCGCACGAGCGGCAGCCGACCGGGCGCCAGAACTGCTGCGGGATCCCGAAGTCCTCGAACGGCCAGTGCGCGCCGACCAGGTCCTTCTCCTTGGGCTCGTAGCCCTCTTTGCACCACTCACACAGCCGGCGGGAAAGCCGCTGGGCCAGGACCGAGTCCAGCGACGATCCGACCAGGAAGGGCTCGATGCCCATCTCGACCAGCCGGGGCATCGCGCTCGGCGCGTCGTTGGTGTGCAGCGTGGACAGCACCAGGTGACCGGTCAGCGCGGCCTCCACCGCGAGCTGGGCGGTGGCCCGATCCCGGATCTCACCGATCAGCACGACGTCCGGGTCAGATCGCAGGATGGCCGGCAGGATCGCGGCGAAGGTGAGGCCGGCCTTGACGTTCACCTGGACCTGGTTGATGCCTTCCATCCGGTATTCCACCGGATCCTCGACGGTGATCACGTTGACCTCGGGACGGGCGATCTCGCCGAGCGTGGCGTACAGGGTGGTCGACTTGCCCGAGCCGGTCGGACCGGTCACCAGCACCATGCCGTGCGGCTTGGAGAAGCTGGCCGAGAACCGGTTGTAGTTGATCTCGGTGAAGCCGAGCTTGCGCAGTTCCAGGTCGATGCCGCCGGTGTCGAGCACCCGCAGCACTACCTTCTCACCCCATACGGTCGGCAGGGTGGCGGTCCGCAGGTCGATGCTGCGCCCGCCGAGGTCCTTGGTGATCCGGCCGTTCTGCGGTACCCGGCGTTCGGTGATGTCCAGGCCGGACAGGATCTTCAACCGCGAGATCATCGCGGCCTGGATGCCGCGCGGCACCGCGTCGACCTCGTGCAGCACGCCGTCGATGCGTAGCCGGATCTTCAGGTCGTGCTCGCCCGGTTCCAGGTGGATGTCGGAGGCCCGGCTGGTGATCGCCCGCTCCAGCAGGGAGTTGACGTAGCGGACGACCGGGGCGTCCTCGTTGACCGAGTTGAGCCCGTCGGCGTTGGTGGTCGTGGCGTCCTCGGCCACGATCTGGGCGGCCGCCTCGTCCAGGTCGGTGCTGTCGCGCACGTAGCGATCCAGCAGCCGGTCCAGGTCGTCCTTGGTGACCACCAGCGGCCGGACCACCAGGCCGGTGGCAGCGCGGATGTCGTCCAGGGCGAGCACGTCGCCGGGATCGCCGACAGCCACCGTGATGGTGGTTTCGTTGACCGCGATCGGCAACATCCGGTGCCGGCGGGCCAGGGTCAGTGGCAGCCGGCTCATCGCGGTCGGGTCGACCGGGAAGTTCGCCAGCTCGACGGCCTCGACGCCATATGCCTCGGCGATCGCGGACGCGAGCTGGAATTCGGTAACTATCTGGTCATCGACCAGGACGGTGCGCAAAGGACGGGAGGTGAGTTCAGCCGTGGTCACCGCCTGCTGAATGACCTCGTCGCTCATGCCTTTGGTGCGCAGCGCCGCGACGATGGCGCGCAGTGCTGGGTCCATAGGTCCTCCGAAAAATGGGGTAGCGGACCTACCCCGTCCGGCGGGCGGGGGTGTACGCCGGACGGGTAGGTACCACTCGGGCTTCCTATCGGCCGGTCCGGTCAGACCTGAGAGCTAGTCAGCGGAAGTCGCGCGATTTGGTGCGGATGCCCAGCTCAAGTCGATCGATCCGTTCGGCAGCGACGTTGACCACGCCATCGGCGCGTTCCAGCATGCCGCGGATCAGCAGGCCGCCCGCCTGCCGGGCAACGATCCGGTGCCGTTGCCAGACCACCGGATCGCAGATCACGTTGATCATCCCGAACTCGTCCTCAAGGTTGATAAAGGTGACCCCGCGCGCGGTGGCCGGTCGCTGCCGGTGGGTGACCACGCCGGCAACGGTGACCCGGGTCCGGTTGGCCAGCGTGCGCAACCGATTGCTCGGCACCACGTCGAGGCTGTTTAGCCGGGGCCGGATCAGTGCGGTCGGGTAGCTGTCCCGGGTGATTCCGGTCGCCCACAGGTCGGCGATCAGCTGCTCGGGTTCGGTCAGTTCGGGCAGCCGGGGGATCTGCTGCTCGCTGGGAACGGGCAGTTCGAGCTGGCCCGGACGGCTCAACGCGGCCGCACCGGCCACCCACAGCGCGCTGCGCCGGCCGATGCCGGTGGCCTCGAAGGCCCCGGCGGTGGCCAGCGCTTCGAGTTGCTCGGTGCTCAGCCCGACCCGGTGCGCCAGCTCGGCCATGCTGGCGAACTCGCCGCCGGCCAGCCGCTCGGCCACGATCCGGGCGCCGGTCTCGGCGCTGATCGTGCGCACCCCGGACAGGCCGAGCCGGACTGCCGGCTGGGCCGGACCGGGGCCGCGGTAGCTGTCGGTGGGCGTTGCCGGTGCTTGCAAACAGGCCGCGCTGGCTGAGGCATTGACGTCCGGGCCGAGCACCTGCACGCCATGCCGGCGGGCGTCCTGGACCAGCGATTG
>JBDSAN010000367.1:0-3082 GCA_039922115.1 Jatrophihabitantaceae bacterium | reverse complement strand
GACGACCGGACTTCTCAGGATGGGCTTGCCCTGCAGGTCGAACCACGGGCTGTTGAGCACCAGGCCGGCAATCGGGGCAAGCCGGCCGGCCCGACGTCGCTTGTCCAGGTACAGCGCGGTGATCAGGCCGCCGGTGGAATGCGCGACGATCGTGACCGGCAAACCAGGATGCTCAGCGGCGATCAGGTCCATGGTGCGGTCGAGTTCGACGTCGTACTGGGCCAGGTCCGAGACGTAGTGCGCGGTCTGGCCGGCTCGGCGGGCGCGACCGCTCTTGCGCAGGTCCAGGGCGTAGAAGGCCGTCGCGCGCCCGGCAAAGAAATCAGCCAACTCGGTCTGAAAGAAGTAGTCGGAAAAGCCATGCACGTACAGCACGATTCCGGTTACTGGCTCGGTATGCAGCCGTCGGACAACGACGGCCGCGACCTGGCCCTCGCCGTCCGGATCGGAGCCCAGTTCGAGGACCTGCTGCTGGTAACCCGCGCCAAGGACGTCCGGCTGCCAGCCGCCAGCGTCGGCAGTTCGGGTCGGATCGGTGCCGGCGGTTGCGGAGTCCTTGGTTTCGTCCATGCTCAGAACCCTACCGACGAAAAACGGCCCGCCAGCATCACTGGCGAGCCATCTCGATTGGTCGGGGTGGCGGGATTTGAACCCACGGCCTCTTCGTCCCGAACGAAGCGCGCTACCAAGCTGCGCCACACCCCGGCTGCAACGCAGACCAGCATAGCCGAACCCGATCGGGCCGCCGACCGGGTATCCCCGCCGCCGTGACAACGATCCGCAGACCTAACGATCCGCAGGGCAAAGATCCGCAGGGCAACGATCAGCCGGCCGGACGGTCCCGGGGCAGCAGGGTCAGCAGCACCGCCTCGGGACGGCAGGCGATCCGAAACGGCATGTACGGGTTGGTGCCCAGCCCCGCGCACACGTTGAACCACATCCGGTCGTCCCACCGGTGCAGCCAGCGCGCCCGCCGGGTATCGATCCCGCAGTTCGTGACGATCGCCGGTCCGAACGGCACCCGGATCTGGCCGCCGTGGGTATGCCCGGCCAGCACCAGGTCATAGCCGTCATTAGCGAACGAACCGAGCAGCGACGGCTCAGGCGAGTGGATGACCCCAATCCGAACCGCCGCGGCCGGATCGGCGGCGCCGGCGATCTTGGCGTACCGGGCCCGGCGCAGGTGCGGGTCGTCCGTCCCGGCCAGGGCCACCGGCAACCCGGCGATGTCCACCGCTGCCCGGACGTGGGTCAGGTCCAGCCAGCCCCGGCCGGCCATCTCGGCGGCCAGTTCGGCCCACGGCATCCGCTGCCGGCCGGACAGGTCACCGACCCGGTTCGGCATGAAGTACTTGACCGGGTTCTTCGGCTTGGGCACGTAATAGTCATTGTTTCCCGGCACAAACGCGCCCGGAAAGTCGAACAGCGGTCCGAGCGCGGCCATGATCGCACCAATCCCGTCCGGGTCGGAGTTGGTGTCGCCGGTGTTGATCACGTAGTCCGGTTCCAGCCGGGCCAGCTCCGACACCCACGCCTGCTTGCGCCGCTGCGCCGCGGTCAGGTGCAGGTCAGAGATGTGCAGCACCCGCAGCGCCTTCGTCCCTGGTTCGAGCACCGGCGCGGCGAAATGCCGCAGCGTGAACAGGTTTCGCTCGACCAGGCCACCGTACGCAGCCAGCGCGGCACCGGTCAGCCCGAGCGTTGCGACAGCCTTGCCCAGCGCAGGCGACCTCAGCGACGAGGTCGGGGATGGCTCGGACATGGCGACCAGCCTACGGCCACTAACCTGGACCTATGACCGAGCTCAAGTCCCGCCTGCATGCCGATCTGACCACCGCGATGAAGGCCCGTGACGAGCTGACGACGGCCACCCTGCGGATGCTGCTGACCGCGATCACCAATGAAGAGGTGTCCGGTTCCAGCGCTCGCGAACTCACCGACGACGAGGTGCTGCGGGTGGTCAATCGGGAGGCCAAGAAGCGCCGCGAGGCCGCCGAGGCCTTCGCCGGTGCCGGCCGGGACGCTCAGGCCCAGCGCGAGCGGGACGAGGAAGCGGTGCTCGCCGGCTACCTACCCAGCCAGCTCGACGACGCCGAACTGAGAGCGCTGGTCACCGCCGCGGTCGCCGAGGCCGGCGCGTCCGAGCCTCGTCAAATGGGCCAGGTCATGAAGCTGCTGACCCCCCGGATCGCCGGCCGCGCCGATGGCAAGCGGGTCTCCGATGAGGTCCGCCGCCAGCTCAGCTGAGCCTGCCTGCCGGGCCGTGCACCCAACCGGAGCTGACAGAATCTTCAGGTACCGTGACCTGATGCTCCGACGGATCGCGCTGCTTTGCCTGCCCGTACTACTGGTGGGCACAGCCTGCACCAAGGCACCGCAGGCAAACAGCAACGGCCAGTTTCCGAGTACTTCCCAATCCACCGCGAGCTCATCGGCACCGGGTTCGGCCAGCGCCGGCCCGTCCACCGCGTCGAGTTCGCCGTCCAGCACCATGTCACCGTCGGCGACCCCAACCCGTCCGGTGCATGTCTCGCTGCTGGAAGGTGACGGTGGCGTGTACGGCGTCGGCATGCCGATCATCGCGCTGTTCAACGTGGCCCCGACCAGCGGCGTTGCCTTTGCCAAGGCAACCAAGGTGACGGTCAATGGAACGCCGGCCGCCGGTGCCTGGTACTTCGAGCCGACCGCGCACAAAGGCTCGGCAATGGAAGGGCATTTTCGACTGACCAAGTACTGGCCGGCGCATTCCCAGATCAGGATGGAGCTGCCGGTGAAGGGCTTGTCGGCCGGCCCCGGGCTGTCCTTCGATGACAGCCTGACCCTGTCGATGGCCACCAGCTACGCGATGATCTCGACCGTGAACGCGGCCACCCTGCAGATGACGGTGACCAAGGACGGCCACCCGGTCGGCACCTACCCGGTATCGCTGGGCGCGCTGAACACCAGAACAGCGCGTGGCACCAAGGTAATCATGGAAAAGGGCGTGGACATCCCGATGCGCGGTCCCGGCTACTACGACCCGCACGTGCAGTGGACCCAGCGGCTCACCTATGGCGGTGAGTACCTGCACTCGGCGCCGTGG
>JBDSAN010000366.1:0-2796 GCA_039922115.1 Jatrophihabitantaceae bacterium | reverse complement strand
ATCGGCACCACGCCCAGCTTGTAGATCTGGTGCAACTCAGCCGCTTCGGTCTGGGCGGTGCCGGTCATGCCGGAGAGCTTCTTGTACAGCCGGAAGTAGTTCTGCAGGGTGATGGTGGCCAGCGTCTGGTTCTCCTGCTGGATCTGCACGCCTTCCTTGGCCTCGATCGCCTGGTGCATGCCCTCGTTGTAGCGCCGGCCCGCCAGCACCCGACCGGTGAACTCGTCGACGATCAGCACCTCGCCCTCGCGCACGATGTAGTCGCGGTCGCGCTTGTAGAGCTCCTTGGCCTTCAGGGCGTTGTTCAGGTAACCGACCAGCGGGGTGTTCGCGGCCTCGTACAGGTTGTCGATGCCCAGCTGGTCCTCGACGAACTCGACCCCGACCTCGGTCACCGCGATGGTCCGCTTGCCCTCTTCGACCTCGTAATGGTCGTCCTTGCGCATTCGCGGCGCCAACCGGGCAAATTCCGGGTACCACCGCTGGTTCTCATCAGCCGGCCCCGAAATGATCAGCGGCGTCCGCGCCTCGTCGATCAGGATCGAGTCGACCTCGTCCACCACCGCGTAGTTGTGGCCGCGCTGCACCAGATCGTCCAGCGACCAGGCCATGTTGTCGCGCAGGTAGTCGAAGCCGAACTCGTTGTTGGTGCCGTAGGTGATATCGCAGGCGTAGCTGGCGCGGCGGGTCTCCGGCGTCATGTTGGACAGGATCTTGCCGACCGACAGGCCCAGGAAACGGTGCACCCGGCCCATCCAGTCGGCGTCCCGGCTAGCCAGGTAGTCGTTGGTGGTCACCACGTGCACGCCGTCGCCGGATAGCGCGTTGAGGTAGGCCGGCAGGGTTGAGACCAGGGTCTTACCCTCACCGGTCTTCATCTCAGCGATGTTGCCCAGGTGCAGCGCGGCACCACCCATCAGCTGGACCTTGTAGTGGAACTGGCCGAGCGTGCGCCGGGCCGCTTCGCGAACCACCGCGAACGACTCGGGCAACAGCTCGTCAAGGGACTCACCGTCGGTATAGCGCTGCTTGAACTGTTCGGTCAGTGCCCGAAGTTCAGCATCGGTGAGATCGACATAATCCTCTTCGAGGGTGTCGATGTGATCGGCGATGGATGTGAGCCGCCGGACGATCTTGCCTTCGCCGGCGCGCAGCAGCTTGTTGAGAACCACCTCGACATCGTACGTGTCGCGGATCTCGGAGAAATTCGAATGGTCACTTCTGGCAATCTGGACGCCATGGGGACCTGGAACGGCATCGAATTGGACGGGCTGGTGTTGCATTCCGGCCGGCTGACCCTGCGACCGTGGCAACCGTCGGATGCGGTAGCGGTGGAGCAGATCATGGCCGATCGGCGGATCGGCCGGTACCTGCCGCTGCCCTGGCCCTACACCCGCGCTGATGCCACCGACTTCGTCAACGAGCACGCGCTGGCGGGGCGGCGCGACGGCAGCCGGCTGGACTGCGCGCTGGCCGAGAACAGCTCCGGCCGGCTGGTCGGCAGCGCCACCCTGATCCTGCCGCGCGGCGGCCGGCCGGGCGCTGAGATCGGCTACTGGCTGGGCTCGGAGTTCTGGGGCAGCGGCTACATCACCGAGGCGGTGCAGACCCTCACCCGGTTCGGTTTCGGCAACGGGCTGGCCCGGATCCGGATCATCTGCGAGGTGCCGAACCTGGCCTCGGCGCGGGTGGCGCTGCGGGCCGGCTACCGGTACGAGACGGTCGCCCGGTCCGAAGCGACCGGACGCGACGGCGCGGTGGACGCGGCGGTTTTCGCCCGGCTACCCGACGATTCCGGCGAGCCGATCGCGCCGGCCTGGGTCGCGCTGGCGCCGCTGTCCGACGGCGTGGTCAGCGTCCGCCAGTTGCAGCCGGAGGATTGGCCGGTGGTGCTGGCCGAGTCGTCCAATCCCGAGTCGCTCGGCTGGGGCTTCGGGGGCGATCTGATGGACGAGGCCGAAGCCCGCCGGCGCGCCGAGCATGCCGGCCTGCAGTGGCTGGTCGGCGGTCAGGCCAACCTGCTGATCTGCGATGCCGAGACCGGCGCGGGCGCTGGCACCCTGACCTTGCGTCCGGTCGGGCCGCCCGGCGTGGCCGGCATCGGGTACGGGATCCTGCCGGAGTTCCGCGGCCGGCGCTTCACCACCCGAGCCCTTCGGCTGGTCGCGGACTGGGCGTTCGACCAGGCCGGCCTGGTTCGACTCGAACTCGGCTGCAAGGTGGACAACCGCGCGTCGGCCCGAACCGCCGAAGCGGCCGGCTTCGTGGCCGATGCGCGCTATCGCAGCCGGCTGCGCAACCCGGACGGCAGCTACAGCGACGAGATCGGCTACGGCCTGGTGCGGCCGCCCGGCTGATCCGCCCCCGGTCAGGCCTTGGTGGATCGCCGCCCGGTGGCCTTCTTGGCCGGTGCCTTCTTGGCTACGGCTTTCTTGGCCGGTGCCTTCTTGGTTACGGCTTTCTTGGCCGGTGCCTTGCTGGCCGGTGCCTTGCTGGTTACGGCTTTCTTGGTTACGGCCTTCTTGGCCGGTGCCTTCGCGGTCACCTTCTTGGTGGCGGCTTTCGTGGCGGTGACCTTCTTGACCGCCGCCTTCCTCACCGCAGCCTTCTTCACCACCGCTTTCTTGGCTGGCGCCTTCTTGGTGGCGGCCTTCGTCGCGGCGACCTTCTTGGCCGGGGCCTTCTTGGTTGCAGCCTTGGTCGCAGCCGCCTTCTTGGTAACGGCCTTGCTGGCAGGCGCCCGATTGGCCGGGGCCTTCTGCACGGCCGACTTCTTGGCGGTGGCCTTCTTGGCCG
>JBDSAN010000365.1:0-3032 GCA_039922115.1 Jatrophihabitantaceae bacterium | reverse complement strand
TCGGCGGCGATGATCATCGCCAGGCTGGTCTTGCCAAGGCCGGGCGGCCCGGAGAACAGCACATGATCCGGCGGGCGTTGCCGCTTGATAGCGCCTTCCAGCACGACCTGCAGCTGCTCGCGCACCTTGGGCTGGCCGACCAGTTCGGACAGCCGCTTGGGCCGCAGGCTGGCCTCGACCTCGGTCTCGTCGAGTTCCGGCAGCGGCGACACCACGTCCCGCTCGCGCCGGCCGGTCGCATCGTCGCCAGCGCCGAGGCCCGCGAGGTCGGCGTCCGGGTACGGCTCGGTCATCGGGCTCGTCCGAGCAGCTGGATGGCCCGGCGCAGGATGACCGCGACCTCCGGATTGTCATCGCCGGCAGCGGCGTCGGCGGCCACCGTCTCGATCGCCTCGGCGGCCTCCTTGCCGTTGAAGCCGAGGCCGGCCAGTGCGTGCAGCACCTGGTCCTTCCAGGGTGCGATCGCGGTGACGCCGGCCAGCTCCTGACCGCCGCCGGCGTCGATCGCACCGATCCGGTCACGCAGTTCGATGACGATCTTCTCCGCGCCCTTGCGTCCGATGCCGGGCACCTTCACCAGCGTCGGGTAGTCCGACGTGGCGATCGCCCGCCGAACCTCGCGTGGCGGGAATACCCCGAGGATGGTCTGGGCCAGCTTCGGGCCCACCCCGTTCGCGGTCTGCAGCAACTCGAACAGGCCCCGCTCGTCATCATCGGAAAAGCCATACAGGGTAAGCGAATCCTCCCGCACCACCAGGCTGGTGGACAGCCGAGCCTGCTCGCCGACCCGCAGCCGGGCCAGGGTTCCCGGTGAGCAGGACACCGCCAGGCCGACCCCGGTCACGCCACCGACCTCGATCACGGCGCCGTCCGGGCCAACCGCGGCGACCCGACCGTGCACACTCGCGATCATCGACGCACTCCATTCATCGGCGGGCTCCCAGCGTGGGCCTGCTGGCCGGCCGGTACCTGGTTGCGGGCGGCGTCCGGTCACCGGCCGCCGCGCTGGCAGCGGCCAGCCTTGCCAGCCCGGTCCCCCGCCAGATCTGGCAGATCGCCAGCGCCAGCGCGTCGGCGGCATCGGCCGGCTTCGGCGCGACGTCGAGCTTCAGGATCCGGGTGACCATCGCGGTCACCTGAGCCTTGTCGGCGGTGCCGGAACCGGTGATCGCCGCCTTGACCTCAGACGGGGTGTGCAGCCGCACCGGAATGCCGGCCCGGGTAGCCGCCACCATCGCCAGCCCGGCCACCTGCGCGGTGCCGGTCACCGTCCGCACGTTCTGCTGGGCGAACACCCGCTCGACCACCACCACGTCCGGCCGATGCTGGCACACCGCGACCTCGAAGGCATCGGCCAGCGTGAGCAGCCGCCGTCCCAGCTCCTCGGCGGCCGGGGTTCGCAGTACCTCGACGTGCACCAGCGACAGCGGCCGGCCGGTCACCCCGTCCACCACGCCCAGTCCGCACCGGGTCAGGCCGGGGTCTACTCCCAGCACCCGCATCAGCTCAGCGCTCGCATCGGCCCAACCCGCATCAATTCACTGACTCCTGCCGGTTACGACCGGACGAGCCGGTTCCAGATTCCAATCGAACGGACGTTCGACAGCTTACCGGGCCGGTGCCGCGCCACCTCGGATGACACGCGGTGTCCCTAGACTGCCGAGCCATGACCCTTCCGTTCCGGCCACGCCGGGCCCGGGTACGTCCGAGCCCGGTGTTCCTGGCGATCGTCGCGGTCACCGCGGTCGGCGGCTACCTGAGCTGGCAGGCGACCGAGGACACCCGCGCGACCCGGTTGGGCATCTTTCTGTTCATCGTGGCCGGTTGGGTGGTCACCCTCTCGCTGCACGAGTTCGCGCATGCCTTTCTGGCCTGGCGCTTCGGCGATGACGAGATCGAGGCCCGCGGTTACCTCACCCTGAACCCGCTCAAGTACAGCCACCCGGTGCTGTCGATCCTGCTGCCGGTGGTGTTCATCGCGATGGGTGGCATCGGGCTGCCCGGCGGAGCGGTGTACCTGCATCCGCAGCGGTTTCGCACCGACCTGCAGCGGGCCATCGTGTCGCTGGCCGGGCCCGCGACCAACGCGATCTTCGGGATCGTGCTGATCCTGGTCGCCAAGCAGGCCGACCCGTCGACCTCGGTGCATTTCTTCTTCTGGCTGGCCGTCGCCGGCCTCGGCCTGCTGCAGGTAATGGCCGCGGTGCTGAACCTGCTACCGCTGCCCGGCCTGGATGGCTACGGCGTGATCGAGCCCTACCTTGATCCGGGCTTTCGCAACGGCGCCGACCAGTTCAAGCCGTTCGGCCTGCTGATCGTGTTCGCGCTGCTGCAGGTCCGCCAGCTCAACCAAGCCTTCTTCAGTTTTGTCTACTGGCTGTTCGATCTGTCCGGCTTGGGACATCGGTACGGCCAGGCCGGCATCACGCTGCTGCAGTTCTGGCAGTCCCACTGACCGGCATTCCTGTACCTGACCTGAGAGCGGCATCGGCATTTAACCTTCAGCAGGCAGGCTGTCGGGCATCGTTGGACATCACCGCTGGGGGCCTCGCCTGATGCAAAAATTCGCCCGATTCGTCATCCGCCGTCGCTGGTTCGTGCTGGCCGGCTGGTTGGTGTTCATCGTCGCCGTCCAGGGCCTGTTGAGCGGCCTGGGCGGTTCGCAGTACAAGGACGACTTCAAGCTGCCGCACACCGAGACCGAGACGGTGTCCCGGCTGCTGACCGCCTCCGGGTTGGCCAGCGCGAACGGCGCCAGCGGCACCATGGTGATCCATGCCAAGTCCGGCACGGTGGCCGACTTCGCCGGCACCGTGCAGCCGGCGCTGCAGCGGCTGTGCACCGCCAATCTCGGCATCGCCTCGGTCAATTCGCCCTACGGCCAGATCTCGTGCGCCCAAGGCGGCACCAGTGGCGGTGGCACTGGCAAGCAGGCGCTGATCAGCAAGGACCAGACCATCGCCGTGGTCGACATCAACTGGACGGCCGCGCAGCCGACGATCAGCCAGATCACCGACACCCACAACGCGCTC
>JBDSAN010000364.1:0-4936 GCA_039922115.1 Jatrophihabitantaceae bacterium | reverse complement strand
GGCCGACTACATGCGGCCGAACTTCTTCCCGAACACGCCGGACATCCTCAACGAGTTCCTGGTGCACGGCGGGCCACCGGCGTTCGCGCTGCGGCTGGTGCTGGCCTCGATGATGTCGCCGACCTACGGCATCTACTCCGGCTATGAGCTGTATGAGAACAAGCCGGTCCGTCCGGGCAGCGAGGAGTACCTGGATTCGGAGAAGTACCAGTTGCGCCCGCGCGACCTCACCGGCGCGATCGAACGCGGCGAGTCGCTGGCGCCGCTGATGAAGCGGCTGAACGAGATCCGGCGAGCGCACCCAGCGCTACACCAGTTGCGCAACTTGCGCTTCCATCACAGCGAGAACGATGGGTTGCTGGTGTTCTCCAAGCGGGACGCGGCCACCGGGGACACGATTCTCGTTGTGTGCACGGTTGATCCGCACAACGTACGCGAGGGCTGGATCCACCTGCGGCTGGACGAGCTCGGGGTCGGCTGGACCGAGGGCTTCCTGGCCTCTGACCTGCTGAGCGGGGCGAACTACGAGTGGGGCGAGCACAACTTCGTGCGGCTGAGCCCTGATCAGGTCGCGCACGTCTTCGCGGTCCGCCGGCACCACTGACGCGCGACTCGGCCTGACTGTGCTGGATGCTGGCTGATCGTTGGCCCGCCGCGACCGTTGGCTGGGCTGGGTTAGTCCACCATGTCCTCGGTAGCGCCCCGGTGGGTGTAGCTGTCGCGGACGTGGTCGATGAACCCCTCCACCAGGCTGGAGAACTTGTTCAGCGCCGGGTTCGAGGCGGCGAGCAACCGCGGCCGGGTGGGAGCGAGCTGCTCAGCACCAAGCACCTGCTCGGCCAACGCGATCAACTGATTCCGATCGACCTGCCGGTCAAGGGCGGGAAAGAGCTGGTCCTGTTGGCCGGCGACGTGGGCCATCACCTGCCGCCGGATGGTCGCCAGCGCGACAGCCAGATACTCCGCATCCGCCTGCGGATTCTCCAACGCGCGCAACGCATGCTCGCAGTGTCGATCCGATTCCAGCGCCGCATCAGCCAGCCGATCGCCCTCGACCAGCCCATCCCGGACGAGCGGCAGCAGGTACTGCTCCTCGGCAACGAAGTGCCTGACCAGCTCGATCACCAGCTGCTCTCGAAGGCGCACATCAGCATCCGTGCCTGAGCCGTTCAGCGCCGCGGCGGACTCAGCATCAAGCTGATCCAGCAACTCCAGCACGGCACGATGGTCGCTGGCCAACACGTCGAGAATGGTCTCCGCTGCCGTCATGGTCGTCCTTTCCTGCCTGCTCAGTCCCCGGCCAGATTGTCGATCGCCACGATCCGGTCCGGACGCAGCCGCACCAGCAATTCACCGTCCACCGCGTTGCGCCGGCCGAACTGCTCAGCCAGCTCATCACCCATGTATCGCCGGGCAATCTCGATCGACAGCGGTAACATCTCAGCCAGGTCGGTGGACAGTTGCACGGTGCCCTCGACCATCACGAAGGCGTACGGCGGCTCCTCCAGGTCAACCACTAGCGAGGCCCGCGGATCGCGTTGCAGCGACTTGCCCTTGATGGTCTGGGCGCCGGTCATGAACACCAGGTCGGGGCCGTCCAGGATGAACCAGATCGGCGCGACGTGCGGACGCCCATCGGCGCGGACGGTCGCCAGCTTGCCAGTGCGGTAGCCGCTGGCCAGAAAGGCCCGGGCCTGCTCATCAGTCATCGGCTGTGCCATACCTGCACTATGCCGCACCCGGCCATGCGCCGGCAGCCCGGCCGACAAGCCAGCCCGTCCAGGTCGCACAGGCCGCGGACAGCTGAACCAACGCCGGTCGGCTGACGTACCGTAAAGAATGACCTCCATCCGGCGATGGCTGGCAGTACTCGCTGGAATCGGCGTGCTCGTTTCACTGCCCACGGTGGTTGCCGCCCTGCCTGCCAGCGCCAGCAAGGTCACGGCCGCAACGCTGCTTGCACGCATCCAACAATCCCAGCGAGTCGGTTACAGCGGCTATGCCGAATCCCTCGGCGGCCTGTCCTTGCCAGTCACCAACCAATTCTCCGCATTGAGCAACCTGTTCGGTGATCGAACCCAGCTGCGGGTGTGGTGGCGGTCAGCCCGGGACTGGCGGGTCGACTCGATCGGCTTCTCCGGCGAGACCGACCTGCATGGCGGCGACCTAGGTTTCTGGCGGTGGGACTACGAGTCCAACCAGGCCACCTTCACCGAGCAGCCAACCGCGCCCGAGATCCGGCTGCCGACCGACCTGGACCTGCTACCACCGCAACTGGCCGACCGGCTGCTCAGCCAGGCCACCCCGGCAGAAGCCAGCCGGCTGCCGGCAGCCCGGGTGGCCGGTATCAGCGCCCCCGGTATCCGGATCCGGCCGGACGAACCGGCCTCCACCGTCGACCACGTCGATGTGTGGGCCGACGCGGCAACCGGACTGCCGCTGCGGGTGAAAGTCGTCGGCAAGCAAGCCGGCACGACCGCGCTGACCGCCAGCTTCCTGGACGTCCACCTCGCCACCCCACCGGCCAGCAGCACCGCCTTCGCCGTCCCGCAAGGAGCAAACTTGCACAGCAGCGCCGACCCGGACCTGGCCACCGCGATCAACCAGCTCGGTGGCGGCACGCCGCCGACCAGGCTGGCCGGCATCGCCCGCAACGGGCAGCTGCCCGGCCTGGGCAGCGTCGGGGTGTACGGCCAGGGGGTGACCGAGTTCGTAGCGGCGCCACTCCCCCGCCGGATCGCGTTCTCGCTGCGCCGCCAGCTGGCTCCGGCAGCGGCCGCCGCGGACGCCGCCAACAACAAGCCGACCAGCGCCAGCCCGTCCGACATCGTGCTGAATGCTGGCCCGCTGAACCTGCTACTGACCTCGTTCAACGATCCGGGCGGCCCGTGGCTGCTGGTCGGCACGGTCACCGCTGACACCCTGGCCAAGGCCGCGACCGACCTGCGCGCCGCCGGGTCGCGCTGATGATCCAAACCCATCAGCTGACCAAACGGTTCGGCTCGCTGGTCGCTGTCGACTCAGTGGACCTTGAGGTCAGTCCCGGTGATATCTACGGCTTTCTCGGCGCGAACGGCTCGGGCAAGACCACCACCGTCCGGATGCTGCTCGGCCTGGCGCTGGCCACCTCAGGCCAGATCGAGCTGCTCGGCCAATCGATGCCCAAGGGCGCCAGCCTGGTACTCGGACGGGTCGGCTCGCTGGTCGAGGGGCCCGGCGCGTACGGCCACCTGTCCGGCCGGGCGAACCTGATGCTGCTCGACGCGAGCGGCAACGCGCGCGCTCGCGGCGCCCGGTCGGGCCGGGCCAGCCGGGTGGACGCAGTGCTCGACGAGGTCGGCCTCGGCGGGGTCGGCCGGCGGCCGGTGAAGGCGTACTCGCTCGGCATGCGGCAGCGACTCGGGCTGGCCGCCGCGCTGCTGCGCGAGCCGGAGTTGCTGGTGCTGGATGAGCCGACCAACGGCCTGGATCCGCAGGGCATCGGCGAGATCAGGCAGCTACTGCTGAAGCTGCACGCGGCCGGCACCACGATCTTCCTGTCCAGCCACCTGCTCGCCGAGGTGGAGCAGCTCTGCACCCGGGTCGGCGTGCTCGACCGTGGCCGGCTGGTGGTGCAGTCCGCGCTGGCCGAACTGCAGGCGCCGACCGGGCTGATCATCGTCCGGACGCCGGACCATTCCGATGCCATGTCGATCCTGGGCGGCCGTATCGAGCACCGCGACGGTGACCGGCTGCTGGTCCGCGGAACCGATCCGGCCGGCCTGAACACCGAGTTGGTCGGGCGCGGCCTGCGGATTACCGAGCTGCGCGAGCAGCGACGCACCCTGGAGGAATCCGTGCTCGAACTGACCGGCCCGAGCAGCGACCGGACCGAGCAGTCATGATCGCCATCGAGATCGGCAAGCTGTTCCGGCGACCGCGCACCTGGCTGACCATCGCGATGCTCGATGCGCTGCCGACGCTGGTCGCGATCCTGCTCGCCATCACCCACCTCGGGCCGCGGCCCGGCCAGGGCCCGGCATTCCTGGCTGCGGTGCTGTCCAACGGCTCGCTGTTCTCGGTGGCCGCACTGGCGATCGTGCTGCCGCTGTTCCTGCCGATCGCGGTGGCGGTGGTGGCCGGGGATTCGATTGCCGGCGAGGCGCAGGCTGGCACCCTGCGGTACCTGCTGATCCGGCCGGTCGGACGGACCCGGCTGCTGGTCGCCAAGCTGGTCGCCGTGTTCGCGTTCGTCGGCGTGGCGGTGGTCGTCGTCGCCAGTACCGGCTTCCTGGTCGGCCGGCTGCTGCTCGGCAACGAACCGCTCTCGGCGGCGGTGACCAGCGTGTCCGGTAGCAACCTGACGCCGACCCAGATCGCGATCCGAACCGTGATCGCGATCAGCTACGTCGCGTTCTCGATGCTGGGGGTGGCAGCGATCGCGCTGTTCCTGTCCACCCTGACCGATTCCTCGCTGACCGCCAGCCTCGGCGCGCTGGCGGTCCTGGTCGGCTCGTCGCTGCTGCTCACCATCGACGCGGCCCGGTCCCTGCAGCCCTACCTGCCGACCAGGTACTGGCTGTCGTTCATCGACCTGTTCCGCGATCCGATCCTCTGGCACAACGTGCTGCGCGGGGTCGGGCTGCAAGCCATCTATGTTGCGGTTTCACTTGGTGCCGCTTGGGCAAACTTCACCACAAAAGACGTCGTCAGCTGAGCCCGGTCTGCCAACCCGAGCGCTACGGGCTGGGCCGCGGCAACGCAGACATCGTCAGCTGAGCTCGGTCTGCCAACCCGAACGCTACGGGCTGGGCCGCGGCAACGCAGACATCGTCAGCTGAGCCGGCGGCAGTCGGCCGCGCCGAGCGGTACCACTGCCGGCCCGGTCAGCTCGGCGGCGACCATGCCGGCCACCAGCCGGTCGGTTGGCAGGCCGGTGTGATCGACCACCGAGTCC
>JBDSAN010000363.1:0-15173 GCA_039922115.1 Jatrophihabitantaceae bacterium | reverse complement strand
TGGACCCGAGCACCGGCCAGGAGCTTGGTAACGATTGACCGGAACGCTCGGTAACGATTGGTCGACGAGGCTCGCAACAGGTAGGGACGTCCAGCGCATCATCTGGCTATGACGTGGTTTCGATCAGGCACTCGCGGCCGGCTGGGCGGCGGGTGCCTGATCGGCGCGGTCGCGCTGCTGGTCGCCGGTTGCGCCAGCGCCGTGCCGGCCGAGCACTCGGCGCGGAGCACAGCACCCGCGGGTAGCACAGCACCCGCAGGCAGCACAGCACCCGCAGGCAGCACAGCACCCGCGGGTAGCGCACCAGCCGGCTATCGAGGCCAGGTACTGCACGACGGCGACACGGTCACCGCCAGCGGCCGGGTGGTGTCGGTGCCCGGTAAGCCGGTGCGGTTCTGCGCTCCGGTCGCTGAATCCGGGGTCGGTTACCTGCCCGGGCACGAACCCGCCCCGAAATGGTGCCCGCTGGGCGTCGATGTCACCGGCGTCAACCTGGCAACGCTCGACCAGCGCCGCAGCAAGGACGGCGCCATCGAAGGCCAGGCCGAGCTGACCGGGGTCTATCGCAACCTCACCATGCAGGTGACCAAGCAAGCCCGGCCGGACTATCCCAAGGTTGGCCTGCAGCCCGATCAGCCGCCCTGCCCGGCGCCGGCCGGTGGCTGGCCGCATGGCGCGAGCGGCGAGAACATCGATGTCGATCCGATCAGCGCTTACTCGGTCAGCCATCCTGGCCTGATCGTCACGGTGGCAATGCTGCGTCCCTCGTCGGATCAAACACTGGCTTACGTGCTCACCGCTGGTGACCCGGCACCGATCCGGGCCCGCTTCGCCGCGCGCTACGGCAAGCGCCTCTGCGTTGCGAAATCCCCTTACACTCGAAGCCAGATCGGCACCGCACGGGCTGCGGTCGACGACCCGCGGCCGGCAGTCCGGGCAGCCGGCTTCATGACCTCCGGTGAGGGGCTGTCCTCCCAGGGTCAGGTCAGTATCGAGATCTCGACGATGCGAGTGACCGAGGAGTTGGCCAGGTTAGCCTCAGCGCAGGTGCCCGGCTTGATCGTCCTCAAGCCGTGGCTGGCCCCGGCCTGATCGCCTCAGCGCAGGTTATACCGGCTACCTCGGTCATCGTGACCTGCCTGCCGGTAAGGCCGCCGGCGGGCCGAGCTTGGTTGACCGGCTTGGCGCCTACTGCCTAGGTTGAGGCGGGTCGGATCGGCTCGAATGACCGCATCAGGAGGCGCGATGTCGAAGGTCGGTACTGCCGGCGAGCTCGAGGCGGCCGGAATCCGGGTCGAAACCAACGGCATCAATGTGATCGCCGATGCCGACCGCAAGGGAACGCCCCGCCAGCTGTTCTGGCCGTGGTTCGGCGCCAATGTCTCGGTACTCGGCCTGAGTTACGGCTCGTTCACGCTCGCCTTCGGGGTCTCGTTCTGGCAGGCGGTGATTGCCGGCGCGATCGGGATCGTCATCTCGTTTCTGCTGTGCGGGTTCATCGCGGTGGCCGGCAAGCGGGGTTCGGCACCGACCATGGTGCTCAGCCGGGCAGCGTTCGGTGTCCGCGGCAACAAGCTGCCCTCGCTGATCTCCTGGGTGCTCACGGTCGGCTGGGAAACCGTGCTCACCGTGCTGGCCACGCTGGCCACCGCGACAGTGTTCGGCCGGCTCGGCTGGGGCGGCGGTACCGGCACCAAGGTGATCGCGCTGATCGTGGTGGCCGCGCTGATCGTCGGCGGCGGAGTGCTCGGCTTCGACGCGATCATGCGGATGCAGGCCATCATCACGGTGGTCACCGCGGTGCTCACCGTGGTCTACATCATCCTGGTGCTGGACAAGATCCACTGGAGCACGGTCTCGGCGCTGCCGTCCGGTTCGACCCAGGCCTTCGTCGGCGCGCTGGTATTCCTGATGACCGGCTTCGGGCTCGGTTGGGTGAACGCCGCCGCCGACTATTCCCGCTACCTGCCCCGGTCGGCCTCCACCCGCGGCGTGATCGGCTGGACCACCTTCGGCTCGTCGGTGGCCCCGCTCGTGCTGCTGCTGTTCGGCCTGCTGCTGGCCGGCTCGTCCAAGGATCTGTCGTCCGCGATCGCCGGTGACCCGATCGGCGCGCTCACCAGTCAGCTGCCAACCTGGTTCCTGGTGCCGTTCGCGATCGTCGCGGTGCTCGGTCTGGTAGGCGGGGCGGTGCTGGACATTTACTCCTCCGGCCTGGCCCTGCTCACCATCGGGCTGCCGGCGCCGCGCTACCTGGCGGCGCTGTTCGATGGCGTGATCATGATCGCCGGCACCATCTACGTGGTGTTCGTCGCCAAGACCAGTTTCCTCTTTCAATTCGAGGGATTCCTGATCACGCTGGGGGTGCCGGTGGCGGCCTGGTGCGGGGTGATGCTGGTCGATATCGGGTTGCGCCGGCGCGACTATGCCGAGGCCGACCTGTTCGAGCCGCGCGGACGCTATGGCGACATCCGGCCGGCGCCGGTGCTGATGATCGTGCTGGGCAGTGTGGTGGGTTGGGGGCTGGTCACCAATGCATCGGCCAGCTGGCTGGCGTGGCAGGGTTACCTGCTCGATCCGTTCGGCCTCGGTGGCAAGGCCGGCGCTTGGGCGTTCGCCAACCTCGGGGTGCTGGCCGCCCTGCTGATCGGCATCATCGGCACCCTCGCCTTCGAGCGCTCGTCGATCCGGGCGCAGGAAGCCGGCCAACCTGACCGGTCGGAGCCGGCTGGAGCACTCGGCTGATGCAGCTCCGGGCGGGCGCCACGCTGGCGGTGATCGACATGCAGAACGTGTTCGCCGACCCGGCAAGCGACTGGTGCACGCCGGGGTTTGCCGAGCTGCTGCAGCCGATTGCCGAGCTGGTGGCCGCCTTCGGGGCGCGCACGGTGTTCACCCGGTTCATCGCGCCACAACGGCCGATCGGTGCCTGGCAACCGTACTACCGGCAGTGGCCGTTCGCGTTGACCCCGCCCGACTCGGCGCAATACCAGCTGGTCGATGCCTTTCAGCAGCCTGGACGAACCACCATCAGCTCGACCACATTCGGCAAGTGGACGCCGGAGCTGGCAGCCGCGGTGGGTGATCCGGCAACCGGCGCCGAGCTGGTGCTGGTCGGCGTTTCCACTGATTGTTGCGTGCTGTCCACCGCGCTGGCGGCCGCCGACGCGGGGATTCGGGTAATCGTCGCCGGTGATGGCTGCGCCGGCGTGGACGAGGCCAGCCACCAGCGGGCGCTGGCCGCGATGGCGATGTACGCGCCGCTGATCGAGGTGGGCACGGTCGCCGAGGTGCTCGCGGCGCGGCGAGTCGCCGGTGGCTGATCCGGCCGATCGGGCTGTTGCCGCGCTGATCGGGTTGGCCGTCGGCGATGCGCTTGGCATGCCTACCCAGTCGCTGCCGCGCGCGTTGATCGTTGCCCGTTACGGCGCGCTGGTCGACCGGTTCTGGCCGGCCGCGGCTGATCATCCGCTGGCCGCCGGGCTGCCGGCCGGCTCGGTCACCGACGACACCGAGCAGGCGATATTGCTTGCCGAGCTGCTCATCGAGCGCGGCCTGGCCGGATTTGAACCGGCCGAATGGGCCATCCGACTGGCTGGCTGGGAGCGGCAACTGGCCGCCCGGGGGTCGCTGGACCTGCTCGGCCCGTCCACCCGCGCCGCGCTCGCAGCCTGGCAGGACGGCACCGACCCGAACGCGATCGGACGGACCGCGATCAGCAATGGCGCGGCAATGCGGATCGCACCGGTCGGCATCGCGATCGCCAGCCAGCCGTTGGAACCGTTGCTGGCAAAGGTGATCGAGGTCAGCTCGGTAACTCATCGCAGCTCGGCCGCGCTGGCCGGTGCGGCAGCGGTGGCCGCTACCGTTTCGGCAGGCATCGACGGGGCCACCGTGGCAGAAGCGATCGAGCTCGGATTGCGCGCGGCCGGCCTGGCTGGTGAGCGGGGCGGCTGGGTGGCCGGCCCGAACCTTGTCGACCGGATCCGGTCGGCGATCCGGCTGGCCCGCTCGGTGGGCCGGAACGAGTTGATCGATGCGATCGGAGGGCAACTCGGCACCAGCCTGGCCAGCCACGAATCGGTGCCGGCCGCGTTCGCGGTGCTGGCGGGCTGCGATGGCGATCCGTGGCTGGCCTGCCAGCTTGCCGCCTCGGTCGGCGGTGACTGCGACACGATCGCGGCGATGGCCGGTGCGATGGCCGGCGCATGTCATGGCTCAGCAGCCTTTCCGGTAGCAATCCAGCAGGCGATCGAGGAGGTCAATTCGTTGCGGTTGCGGCCGATCGCCGGCGCGCTGCTCGCGTTGCGGGTACCCACGCCGGCTGCCGAGCCGCGGCTGCTGCACGCCGGCAACGTGGTGATCGACCTGGTGATCGGCCTCGGTCGGTTACCCGATGCGGGCTCGGACCTGCTGGCGAGCACGAGCACCGCGCTGCCCGGCGGCGGTTTCAACGTGCTGGTCGCGGCCGCCCGGCTCGGCCTGCCCGGTCGTTACCTCGGCGCCCACGGCAGCGGGCCGTTCGGTGAGCTGGCTCGAACAGCCTTGGCCGAACAGGGGATCGGGCTCAGCCAGCTGGCCCGGCGGGAGCAGGACACCGGCTACGTGCTCAGCCTGATCACCCCGGACGGTGAGCGGACCTTCGTCACCTGCCCGGGTGCTGAAGCCAGCATCGCACCGGCCGACTTCGAGGCGGTCGCTGTCCAGCCCCGGGACCTGGTGTACCTGTCCGGCTACTCCCTGCTGCACCCGGCTGGCCCGGCAGCGGTCGAGATCCTGCTGGAGAAGCTCGCTGATCAGGTGCTGGTGCTCCTCGATCCGGGGCCGTTGGTGGACCGGATCGGTGCCGCCGCGCTGGTTACCGCCAGCCGGCGAGCGGACTGGATCAGTTGCAATGCCCGCGAGGCACAGCTGTGGACCGGCGTCGGTGATCCATCGGCAGCGGCCGCGGCGCTGGCTGCCAGCTACCCGCGGGCCGACGTGCTGGTCCGGCTAGGCGGGCACGGTTGCCTGCATGCGAAGGCCGAATCCAGCCCGGTGCGTTACCCAGCGGTCGAGGTCACGGCGGTCGACTCCAGCGGTGCTGGCGATGCGCACAGCGGCGCGCTGCTGGCCGCGCTTGCAGCTGGCTGGCCGGTGCCGGCCGCGATCGAACGGGCGAATGCGGCAGCCGGCTTCGCGGTGACCCGTCCCGGCCCGGCGGCCGGCCCGACCGAAGCTGAGCTGGCTCGCCTGCTCGGTTAGCCCGATCGCCTCAGCGCGGGCGTAGCCCGGACAGGATCGCCAGTGCTGCCTCGAAGTTGGGGCTGCCGACGGTATGCGCGGCGCGGTCCAGCTCGTCGCGGGCCTGCTCGGGGGTGCTGCCCAAGCCGATCAGCACGCCCAGTGCCTGGTCGATGCTTGACTGCTTGGCCAGCGCCGACATCCCGGAATTGATCGAGCTGGTGGGCAGGTCATCGAGGTCGAGGTCGAGGTCGAAGGCACCAGGACGCGCCGTCAGCCAGCCCAGGTCGGCGGCCAGGTCTACGAAGGCGCCAGGGTTTTCGGCATAGAGGACAAGCACGATCTCGGCTGCCTGGTCGATCGCGGGGACGCCGGTCAGGACGGCCAGCGGCGGCCCGGCCATAGACATTCGCAGCGATGACCGGACCAGCGGTGCCGGCTCTGGGAGCAGGACGAAGCTGAATGGTCTGCTGCCACCGGTATAGCCCACCGACAGGCCGACGTAAGAGTCAACTGCCTGCCCGGCGTTCGCGCCGAGCCCCTGCAGGGTGGCCGCGATATCGGCGGCAGGGTCGTCCAACGCGTCGGTGAGGGCCCGCAGGTCGGCAGCCAGGGCTGCTGGGATCGGCGCTGGTATCGGCACTGCGGAGTTGGCTCCGGGCGACGTCCCCGAACGCCGGTCGCTCGACCGCGGAGCCGAGCGCGGCGGGCCGCAGTGCTCGGTGGGACACCAGATTTCGGGTCAGGGCCCCGGATCGGAGGTGTCGCGAACTACGTTACCTTCATTGGTCAGTCATGGCGGCGGGCCAGCTCAACTGTCTGGTTTGCGGGCTCGCGCGCGCCGGACCGCCTCATCGACAATCCGCTGCGCGACCTGGCTGACCTTGGTGTTCTCGCGTTGGCTGATCGCGCGTAGCCCGGCGAAGGCCTCATCGGCATTGCCACCTGAGCGCCCGCGCAGCAGCCCGATCGCCTGATCGATGACCGGACGGCTGGACAGCGCAGCCTGCAACTGGGTGGTCAGGGCCAGCGCCTGGGCTAGCACCTGGGCGTTGTGTACCGCGACCGCGGCTGGCACCGCGAACAGCTCGCCCAATTCGACGGCATGGTCATCGAAGACGTCCTTGGCGTGGGCATAAACGTTGATCGCACCGACGACCTGATCGGTTAGCAGCAGCGGCAACGACAGCACGCTGTGCACGCCGAGCCGGCCGACCCGGGGCCCGAACCGCGGCCAGAGCTGCTCGCCGCCCAGCGAGCCGGATCGCACTGTCCGACGTTCCAGCGCCGCGCTGATACACGGTCCCTCATTCAGCACGTGATACTGCAGGTTGTCGATCTCTTCGACGAACGGTGCGCTCGCGGCCAACGCCTCGACCCGGTTGTCGTCCGGGCCGATCCGCAGCAGGGTCACGCCGGCTCCGTCCGCGCCCGGAATGGCATGTGCCGCGAAGGTCGCCACCCGGGCAAGCACTTCGGCCAGGTCCATCGTGGAGGTAACCAGGCTGGCGAGATCGGACAGGCTTGCCCGCAGGTCGAGCTCATCGGCGTGCGCCTGTGCCGGGCTCAGCGCTGCGGCCCGCAGGTCGAATTCATCGCTAGGCCCGGTCATCGCGGCATCCATCGGATCAAGGCTGCTCCCCGGCTCTTGCCCTAAGCATGCCATCCGGCGGTGCGATCAGAGCCGGTCATACCCGCTCCGGTGCGGCGCGCTCGTTGACGGCGTGTTCGTTGACGGCGCGTTCGGTAGGACGCGCTGCACTGACCGGCCCGGGGGCGGAGCCGATCAGTGCAGCGGCCGATTCGCGGGCCAAGAAGCTGCCCAGTTCGGCGATGGTTGTCATCAGCGGGGCCGGGAACACCACCGTGGTGTTCTTGTCCACCCCGATCTCGACCAGGCTCTGCAGGTTACGCAGCTGCAGCGCCAGGGGATGCGCCATCATGATGTCGGAGGCCTCACCCAGCGCGGCCGCGGCCAGCGACTCGCCCTCAGCGTTGATGATCTTGGCGCGCTTCTCCCGCTCGGCCTCGGCCTGCCGGGCCATCGCGCGCTTCATGCTGTCGGGCAGTTGGATGTCCTTCAGCTCCACCAAGGTGACCTCGACGCCCCAATCGACCGTGGTCACATCCAGGATCTTGCGGATATCCAGATTGATCTTGTCGGTCTCGGACAGGGTCTGGTCCAGGGTGTGCTGGCCGACCACCTTGCGTAGCGTGGTCTGGGCGATCTGATCGATCGCGGAGTAGACATTCTCGATGGCAACCACCGATTTCACCGCGTCGACCACCTTGAAGTAGGCAACAGCTGACACGTCGACGCTGACGTTGTCGCGGGTGATGATGCCCTGGGACTGGATCGGCATTGTCACGATCCGCAGCGAAACCCTGTGCAGCACATCGACGAACGGGATGATGAGTCGAAAACCTGGCTTAAGCTCACCGATCACCCTGCCGAGCCGGAACAGCACGCCGTCCTCGTATTGCTTGATGATCCGGATCGCGCTCGCGGCCACCAGCGCGAGCACGATCGCGGCGATGATGAGGATGACCAGCGCTGTCTTCATGGTGTCCTTGCCAAGGTCGCGGTCGGGCCCGTCGATGAGCGGGAGCTGCCCCGTAGGACGGCGTGGTGATCGATTTCATCGAGACATAGCAGGCAATCTCGATGGGCGAGGTCGAGCGCTTCCAGCCACGATTGGTATTCGAGCACCGAGGTCGGCGGCAACTGAGACCGACTAAACTCGGCGCAGCCGTCGAGTGCGTCACGGC
The DNA here is from genome assembly GCA_039922115.1 of Jatrophihabitantaceae bacterium. Taxonomy (GTDB): domain Bacteria; phylum Actinomycetota; class Actinomycetes; order Mycobacteriales; family Jatrophihabitantaceae; genus Jatrophihabitans_A. Next base: position 7,181 of record JBDSAN010000363.1, on the reverse strand, counting down.
TGGCAGCGGGCGTCATTGTTGAGCTTTCATGGTGATCCAGAGCGGGAAGTCACCGGCATGTTCGGCGAGGAGCTGACACTCCTGAGCTGGCAGCGGACGGCCAACCCATTCCGAACCGACTGAGTATCCCAGTCACCGCCAATGTACACCTGACTCGTCCTTACCGCCCCTATCTTGAGAACCCGCCTGGACAAGCCTTGACAGCGGGGCTTGGAACGCGTTCCGTGGACTAGGCCAAGACCTTGCCGGACTGGGATCGTTATCGTCGCCAACTGGTCGCGATTGCGCGAGCCGCTCGCTCACCGCCCACTCAACCCCAGATCCGGCATGTCTCGGCGAGATTGGCGGCCTCGGTGCCTGTAGCTGTACCCGATGAAAGCGCAGTCACCGCATTCGCTGAGTCGCCGCGGCTGCAGCTGGCGGTCCTGGCTGGGCAGCTGAGTGGCCGGTCCGAGCAGGTATTGCTCACTCAGAGCCGGTTGCGCGGGCTGCTCCGCGCGAACCTGGCCATCATGCGTGATCTGGAATTACCAGTTCTATTAAGCAATATCGTCGTCGCGGCGCAGCACCTGGTGCACGCCAGCCACGCTGAGTTCGTCCCGGCCGATACCGGCTCGGGCCCGCTCGAGCGCCGCCCGGCCGATCAGGACGGCGCTCAACCGGCCAATCGGCCAGGTTCGCCGGTTGCGGATCGCCGGTCACTGGGTATCCCGATCCTGATCAAGAACAGGTCGTTCGGCAGCTTGCGGTTGACCGCGGAACGAGGCAGCGAATTCAGCGCTGAGGACGAGCAACTGCTGGTCGCGTTAGCTGGCGCCGCGGCGGTGGCAATCGCGAACTCGCTGCTATATCAAGAACTCGCCCGGCAACGACGCTGGTTGACCGCATCGGCCGACCTCACCCGACTACTGTTCGCCGATGCCAGGGAGCGACCGCTGGATGCGGTAGTGCGTTATGCGGTCTATGGCGCCGATGCCGACCTGGCCACGCTGGCGCTGCCGGTCAGCGAGCGGCACGCCAGGCTGCACGCAGTCTCCGGCTCGGCGGCGGCACCGGGCGACCTGCTGGTGGCCGATGAGTCGAGCCTGATCGGGCGAATCATTCGATCCGGTAAGCCGATCATGATCAACGACTACCAGGCCGACTGTGACACCAAGGCGGTCGTTGAGCTGCCGGCCGGGGTTGATTCGGTGATCTGCGTGCCGCTGCTGGCCGTCGATGCCAGCGTGCTCGCGGTGCTTACCGTCGGCCGCCTGATCGGTCAGCCCGCATTCACCGAGGCCGATCGGGACCAGTTGGCTGCGTTCGCCGGCCACGCCGGCGTCGCCCTGGAATGCGAGCGGGCGCGTGCCGAGCAACTCTCGCTGCGCCGGATCGCTGACCGGGACCGGATCGCGGTCGGCCTGAACGATCGGGTGATCGGCGAACTGTTCTCGATCGGCATCGGCTTGCAGGGAATGGTGAGTAGCCTTGATTCCGCTGAGCAACGGGATCGGGTGATGAAGCACGTCGACGCCCTCGATGCGACCATCCGCCGAATCCGGACGACAATCTTTGCACTGCAGCCAGCTGCGCAGCCGGCCGGTGGCCTGCCGCAGCGGTTACTCGAGGTGCTCGGTCAGGAGGCTGAAGCGCTCGGCTTCGTGGTCGGCGTTGAATTCAGGGGACCGCTTGGCCTGGCGATCTCGGCCGGCCTGGCTGATGACGTCGTTGCGGTCGTCCGCGAGGCGCTGTCGAACGTCGCCCGGCACGCCGGCGCAGGCCGAGCCCGGTTACGGATACACCTGATCGGCGCTTTGCTGAGTGTCGAAGTAACCGATGACGGTGGCGGAATCGGCGTCCCAACCCGAAGCAGCGGGCTGGCGAACCTGCGCCAGCGGGCCCATTCGCACGGCGGTGAAATGCTGCTGAGCACGCCGGACGGTGGCGGCACCCGATTGCATTGGACGGCCCGGGTTCCCCTGTAAAGATTGGGCGGTACGTCCAGGCCAGGTCGAGGTCGGTCAGGGCACGCTCGTCCTGGGTTCGAGCAGCGAGTCCAGCCAGCGGTACCAGGCGGGCAACCCGTCGCCGGTCCTGGCGCTCAGCTTAAACACCTGAGCCAGCGGGTTGATCGCAGCCAGGTTGCTTTCGAACAAAGCCAGATCGAAGTCCAGGTGCGGCAGCAGGTCCAGCTTGTTGATCAGGATCAGGTCCACCGAGCGGAACATCACCGGGTACTTCAGCGGCTTTTCCTCGCCTTCGGTGATCGAATAGACCATCACCCGGTGATGGGCGCCAACGTCGAACTCGGCAGGGCAGACCAGATTGCCGACATTCTCCACGAAAACCAGCTCCAGGCCGGCTAGCTCCATCCGGTCCAGCGCGGTGGCGATCATCGGCGCGTCCAGATGGCATTCACCGCCGAAGCCCTTGCTGGTATTGAGCAAGGTGATCTGGGCGCCGAAGCCGGCAAGTCGATCGGCGTCCAGGCTGGTTTCGATGTCACCCTCGATCACCGCGACCTGGCAGGGCGCCGGTCGGCCGGTCAGCTCGGCCAGTGTTCGTTGCAGCAGCATGGTCTTGCCGGCACCGGGGGAGGACATCAGGTTGATCGCAACCACACCGGCCGCGTCGAGCCTGGTCCGATTCCGCTCGGCCGACCGGTCGTTCTCGTCGAAGATCCGCTCCAATACCAGCACCCGGTCCGGGCCGGTCTGGTAGCCGGAGTGGTCGCCGTGCCCGCTGTGGTCGACTCCGGCGGGGTGCTCGTGCGTGTCAGTGCCATCAGCTTCGTCGCCGTGTTCGTGCTCGGTTCCGTCGGCGTGCCGGTGAAAGCGCCCCATGATGTTCAGGCCTTCGCGAGTTCGAGGGAGGTGAGCAGGAATTCCTCGCCGGTGGTGATCGCCACTGATGCGCTTTCACAAGCTTGGCAGAGCAGGATCGGATATCCCTCGACGGTGGTATTGGCGCCACAGTCCCGGCAGTTGATGGTGAGCGGGACCGAGTCGATCTCCAGCTCGGAGCCGGCCAACGCCGTCTGCTCGGTGACCAGCGTCCAGCAGTATCGCAGCGTGTCAGGCACGATCTGGCGAAGCTGACCGATCTGCAGGTGCACTGTCGTCACCGAGCGACCCTCGGCAGCTCGGTCCACGATCTGGTAGATCGAGCCGCACAAGGACAGTTCGTGCATCGTCGCTCCCTTCGCGGCGCCGGCAGAACTAGCGTCGCTCACACTGCGCCCGCATTGCAACCCTCATCGCGCAATGAGATAGCCACTGCGTGACTTGCGATGGGGCGGCGCCGGCCTGCCGCCGTGGCGCCTCAGCTGACCAGGCCGGGCGCGCGGCTAAATCTTGATGTCGAGCCGCCCGCTGGCTGCGGTGCTGCCGTCATTGTCGCCGTCGCTATCGGTTGCCTTCGCAGCCATGTTCGCTCGCGAGGTGGCAGCAGCCCTACTGGCCGCCTGCTGCAGGTAATGCGATGGTGGCATCGAACTCACGGGGGATTCATCTGGAGCTCCTTCGGGATTGAGCAGCTGCCGGTCGCCGGAACGGAACTGGCCGGCTGGAACATCCTTCTGATCGCCCGGTGGCATGCCCAGCTGAACCGGCGGAGGGCGATTCAGAGTCGATTCATACGCCGAGCTAACGATCGTTGCAGCGGATCTGTGATCACGGGAAAACGTTGTCAGCCCCGGGTAGTCGCGGCTGCCTGCCGGAGGAGTCCCGGATGTGAGGACGATGATAAGTAGCTGAGAGATTGTAGATAGGATCGTCGGGCAGGCTGGGTGCCATGACGTTACCCCCGAACGTTCCCAGCTCGAAGGCTTTGTTGCTGGCGGCCACCCCCGTGCCGCTCACCGCCGCCGGTGCCGTTTACGCCCACCTTCCGCTGGCCCTGCCACTCACGCTCGGCTGGCTGGTCGCCGCAGTGGCCATGATCGCCTTGGCCGTCAAGGCAAGCCTCAGCGCGGCGGCCGCCGAGCGCGCGGGATTCGAGGGCATCGCCGGGCGTGCCTACGATGCGGTGCATGACCAGGCGATGATCGCCGACATCAGCCCGGATGAGCAGGGGTCGGCGGTTCTGGAGCTTGTCTACCGCAGCCGGCAGATCGTCTTTCTCGATGAGCAGGGGACTCCGACCTCGGCTGTCACCAGCGGCCCCGGATCAGTTCAGCTGATCGCATCGACTGCCGGCCGGCACGGCTGGCGGCGGTTCGCCAAGCTGCGCCGTGACCGTCGGGCGCTGACCATCACCGAGCGCGGCGTGCAGACCGATGCCGGCCGGATTGTGCGCGAGTGCGTGCTGGTCGCCGAGGACGGCGCGCGGCCGTTCGACGCCGAGATGGCCGCGTCAACGTCCTTCCCCGCTTCCTGACAGGCCCGTCGACTCAGCAATAGCCAGCTGGAAAAGGGCGTTCCGCCGCCGACCGGCTACCCGGCGGCGTACTGTCGCGAGCATGCGATGGCGGGTTGCTGCGATGGTGGCGGTCTGCTGCTGCCTGCTTGCCGGCTGCGTGTCCGGTAGCCGTCCGGTCAGCTCCTCAGCTGGCGCGGGCCTCGATCAGGTCGGTACTGCCAGCTACCCGGTCGGCAAGCGTTCGATCGTGCCCGCTATAACCGGCAAGACCCTGGCGGGCCAGCAGCTTTCGATCAGCCAGTTCGCCGGCCAGGTGGTGGTGATCAATGTGTGGGCTTCCTGGTGTGATCCGTGCCGCGCCGAGTCGCCTGCCTTAGCCAAGCTTGCCAAGACCATCGGCTCGCGGGTGCAGTTCATCGGCCTGGACGAGATGGATACCACCGCCGCCGCGAAGAAGTTTCTCGCTTCGGTCGGCGCCGACTATCCGGAACTGCTCGACCCGGATGGCTCATTGCTTGGACACCTGCACCTGCTACCGACCAAGGGCATTCCGTCGACGATGGTCATCGACCCGAACAACCGGATGGCCGGCCGGGTGATCGGGCCAGTGACCGCCGAGGCGCTGCGGCGCCTGATCGATTCCGCACGGCAGGGCTGACAATTTCCGATCGCCCAGTCCGCGCAAGAATTCCTGGGCAGGCCCCGCCAGCATTGCCGAGGCCGTCGTGATCGCTCAAGATCGGTGCTGGCCGGAAAGCAAAGTTGGGTGTTAACTGGCGTGCGCGCATTGCGCGCTGCACGATCGGGGGATTCACGAATGGTCAGCACGACAGCCGCCGAGCCGGCATTCCACCGGGTGACAAGCCGGCTGGTGGCAACCGCCGCCGACTATGTCGCCCTCACCAAACCGAGGATTATCGAGCTGTTGCTGGTAACCACGGTGCCGGCGATGATGCTTGCCGCACACGGGATGCCTCGTTGGGAACTCGTGCTGGTGACGCTGGTGGGTGGCAGCCTGGCCGCCGGTAGCGCAAACGCGCTGAACTGCTATCTGGACCGCGACATCGATGCGATCATGCATCGGACCGCCGACCGCCCGTTGAACCGCGGCCTGATCACGCCAACTCGCGCGCTGGCCTTCGGCTTGGCGCTCGGTGTGCTGGCCGTTGGAATGCTGTGGTGGACGACCAATCCGCTGGCCGCTGCGCTGGCAGCCGCCGCGATCGCCTTCTACGTGCTGGTCTACACCGGGCTGCTCAAGCGCCGTACTTCGCAGAACATCGTCTGGGGCGGGGCGGCCGGCTGCATGCCGGTGCTGATCGGTTGGGCGGCCGTGGCGCACTCGGTCAGCTGGGCGCCGGTCGTGCTGTTCATGATCGTCTTCCTGTGGACTCCACCGCACTTCTGGGCGCTCGCGATGCAGTTTCGCAAGGACTACGCGGCCGCCGGGGTGCCGATGCTGCCGGTGGTGGCCAGCGCCGAATTCGTCGCCGGCCGCATCGTCGCCTATTCCTGGGCGATGACGCTTACCTCGGTGTTGCTGTGGCCGGTCGCCGGCCTCAGCGTCAGCTACGCGCTGGTCGCCGCGAGCCTGGGCGGCTGGTTCCTGCGCGAGACTTACCTGATGCGGTCGAGGATTCGGGCCGGTCAGCCGCCGAAATCAGTGCGCGTCTTCCACGCCTCGATCAGCTACCTGACGCTGCTGTTCGTGGCGATCGCGGTGGCGACGCTGCTGCCAGCCAGCTGGCACTGACTCGTCTGCTCGGCGCGGCGGCGGGCCACCCGGCGGGTCGCTGGCCTGCAACTCGGCGAGATAGGCCTGCCAGGCCCGCAGCTCCGGATCATCAGCGCCGGCGCCGGACTGCCCGGTGATCGCCCGATCAACGGCGATCGGGGCAGCACCCGGCAGCGTCGGGTCGAGTAGCCGCCACCACATGTAAACACCGATCACTGCAAACAATGGCCATTCGACCACGTAGACCCAGGCCACCTCGCGGCCGCCAAGGGCGCGGGTTAGCTCGAACCAACCTGCCAGCAGGCAGATCGTGACGCCGAGCAGCAGCGGCGCTAGCAACCGCAAGCCACGACCGGTGATCAGGCGGCGGTTGCCGGCCGGACCTTCCAGCGCGGTGGGCTCCATCGGATCAAAGCAGCTGGATCTGGACACCTATTGCCTCCTGGGCGAGCGCGGCGTCCAGTCGGCGAGTCCGTCGAGCGTCGGCGCGTAACCATTCGCGCGCGGCCAGGGCCAGCCAGGCCGTGTCCAACAGCATGCTGGAGGACCACATCAGGGCCCCGCCGAGTTGCTGGTCGGCCAGTACGCCGGGTCCAAACGGGCGTTGCACGGATGCGTAGAACGGGTACATCACGTAGGGGGTGGCGTAGATGAAGAATCCGGTGAACGCTTCCGGCACCATCATCAGCGCCAGCGAGATCACCCGGCCGGCCGGCGCCAGCGTGCGCGGCCCCGGGTTGGTCGCGAGCAGCGGGTAGTAAAACAGCAGCGCGGCGATCAGATACAGCGGGTGCTCGACGAAGTCGTGAACCCAGGAATGGTTCAGCGCGTAGTCATAGAAGGGTGAGAAGTGCGTGCCCAATAGGACGACCACGAAAAGTAACCAGGTGGCTACCGGATCAGTAAGCCAGCGAATCACCTTGCTTCTTAGGATAGGTACCACTCGGCGGCGGCGCCAGGCCGGCGTGGCTACCCGAAGGATCAGCAGCACCGGTTCGCCGAGTACCAGCAACGGTGCGGCCAGCATCGTGAGAATCAGGTGCTGGGTCATGTGCGCCCAGAAGAAGATGTCGTCGAAGCCGCCGACCGGACCGAGAATAGCCAG
>JBDSAN010000362.1:0-9005 GCA_039922115.1 Jatrophihabitantaceae bacterium | reverse complement strand
GATGTGCGAGCGGGCGGCCAGGTAGGTCGCCCGCTCGCTGGGCGTGGTTGCCGGGTCGGCGAGCGCCCGCGGGACGTCGATCAGGCGCAGCCGCGGGCTCAGCTGCATCCAGGTCGCGATCGCCTCGGCCCGGACCACTCGCCAGTGGTGCGGGCTGGTCTCGGCGAAGGTGAAACGTGGCATGACGCCTTCTCGACTGTCATCGATCGGGTCGGCGTGCCGGGAGATCTGGTTGCCCATGCCGTAGGCAACCCACTTGCCCCCGATCTGCTCGAACGGCTGCACCACGTGCACGTGATCGCCCAGGATCACGTCGATATCTGGCGATGCCAGCAACGCTCGGGCCTGGCTGCGCTGCTCCTCGGTCGGCTGGTGCTGGTACTCGGTGCCCCAGTGCATGCTGAGCACGACGATGTCCGCGCCGGCCAGCCGGGCCCGGTGTGCGGCTGCCAGGATCGCGGGCACCGCGGTCAGGTTGGCCAGCCACGGCTGGCCGGCCGGCAGCACGATGCCGTTGAAGCCGAAGGCATAAGCAAGTTGGGCCACCTTGACCCCGGACTGGGTGGTTTCGATCAGTGGACGGGCCGCTTCGGCTGCCGATCGGGCGCTGCCGGTGTGCCGCAGCCCGGCCGCATCCAGCTCGGCCAATGTCCTTGCTACACCGGCATAACCCTGATCGAGGGTGTGGTTGGACGCGGTGGTGCAGCTGGTGTAACCGTCGGCCTTGAGCGCGGTGAGCACCTGCGGCGGGGCGCTGAAATCGGGCCAGCCGCTGAACGGGCCGCCGGCTGGCGCCAGTGGCGTTTCCAGTTCACAGGTGGCCAGGTCCGCGGCATGCACGTCAGGCGCGATCGAACGGTAGATCGAGCTGAAGTCGTAGCCGGCATGGCCATCAGCGCGCGCGTCGGCGGCGGCCTGCTGCCACAACGGCGGGTGGATGAGCACGTCGCCGGAGCCGAGCACGGTGACAGTACGCGGCTGCCGGCTGGCCGACGACGGGGTTGGGCCAGTCGAGCCGGCCGACGACGGGGTCGAGCCGGCGATTAGCTGCTGCTGGCTCGACCGGCCAGGTCCGATCGGGTGGGCCGGCACATGGGTGCAGCCGGCCAGCAGCAGCAGGCTCGCGCCGAGGATCGCCGTGGGTCGCCGGAACGTCATCCGCCCAGGCTGCCACAACCGGCCGCTGAAAGCGGTCAGGACCGTCGCTGCCCTGGCAGCGAGCTTTGCAGCGGCTGGCTAACCGGCGTGCTAGCGCTGCTTGCGGCCGGCGGTCAGCGTCGCGTTGAGCTCGATGAGCGCCGACAGCGGCCTGATGAACAGGGTGATCTCTCGAATCAACCCGCCGGCCTCGTCCAGCCCGAGCAACACGGCCTCGTCCAGGTGCTGGGAATTCAATCGCGCGCGAGCGAACAGCGCGCAGTGCCCGGGACCGTCCAGCCTGGTGTGGAACTCGATGCTCTCGATGGTGCTGAACGCGCGCGCGGTCAGCTCGCGGACCTGTGCGCGGCCACGTACCTGTAGCAGGTCACTGATCGGTGAGCTGAGCACCACCTCGTCGCTCAGGCAGTCAGCCACCGCCGCCGAGTCACGGCGCACCGTGGCCTGGCACCACCTGGCCACCACATCGTCGATCTCGCCGTCCACTGAGCCGCCTCTCCCCCGGATACCGAAGCACGGGCGGCCGGCCGCAACCAACTCGCTCAGTGCGCTGCGATACCTGGCACTGGTCGGGTCAGCGCGTGCCGATCACCGCGATGCAATCCAGTTCCGGCGAGCTGGCCACCTCGACGCTGAGCCCGACCTGGTCCAGCGCCGCGGCGGTCAGCGCAGCCTGCCGCTGGCTGGTCTCGATCAGCAGGTTGCCACCGGGCGCCAGCCAGCGCGGCGCCTCGGCAATCACCCGGCGCTGGACCGCGACGCCGTCCGGCCCGCCGTCCAAGGCCAGCAACGGCTCAGCCAGCCGAGCCTCGGCCGGCATGAACTGGATCTCGAGGGTCGGCACGTACGGGGCGTTCACCAGCAACAGCTCGACCCGGCCACGCAGCTCAACCGGTAGCGGTTGGTACAGATCGCCGTGATAGACCCGTCCGCCGGTTGGTTCCAGATTGCGACGGGCGCACCGTACCGCGACCGGATCCAGGTCAACCGCATGCAACTCGGCTCGGCCCAGCGTGGCGAGCAACGCCAGACCTAGCGCGCCGGTGCCGCAACATAGGTCGAGCACGACCGTCCCCGGCCGGCCGCGCCGCGCCGCCTGCTCGACCAGAAACTCGGTGCGCCGGCGTGGCACGAAAACCCCGGCATCGACCAGCACTCGCAAGCCGGCGAACTCGGCCCAGCCGACGATGACCTCCAGCGGCTCGCCGCCGACCCTTCGGCCTACCAGGGCGTCCAGTTCGGCCTCGGTGCTCGCTGCCTCGATGACCAGCCGCGCCTCGTCCTCGGCGAACACGCAACCGGCCACACGCAACCGTCCGACAACGCTCGCCAACAACTCCGCAGTGATGTCGACGGGCATGATGACTCTTCTCAGCTAGGGGCTAGTCGAACTGGTTAATTCTGGCAGTGCGGGCAAACCAATTGCACCCAACGGCAGCAATAGACTTGTAAAGTAAAGATATCTAGCGCCCATTGCGTAACAGTGCGAGCGGCCCGAACGATAACTTGCATGGCGCGCCGCTTCGGCGCGTTGCCCGCCAGCACCGTGGCCGTGACCCGTGCGGCCCTGATCGAGGCGCTGGTATCGGCCGTCCGCATTGAGGTGTTCATGTCGCGCACGCGACGATTGGTCCAAGCCTACTGGCTCACGCTGTACCTGGTGATCGCTGTCGTCCCGGTGATCCTGCTGCTGGTGATCGAACGCGCCCGCTATCGCAATATCGCCACCGAGCTATCGGTGCTGGCCGGCCTGCTGGCGCTGTCACTGCTCATCGTCGCCTTCGCGCTGCCGACCCGGGTGCACTCGATCCTGGCCAGCTTCGGCATTGAGAAGGTACTGCGCAGCCATCGACTGGTGGCCCTCATCTCGTTGAGCTTGCTCGGCCTGCACATTCTGCTCGCGGTGATCGGCGACCCGCGCGGAATCTCAATCTTCAACCTGCCAGCGGCACCGCGACCGGTCTGGGCGGCCTGCGCATCGACGCTGGCGCTCACCCTGCTGATCAGCTCGGCCTTGCGCCGCCGGCGCCGGCAACCACGATATGAAGGATGGCGAATGGCACATGCCGGGCTGGCGATTCTGGCCCTGACCTTCGCCGGCCTGCACATCTTCTGGCTGGGCGGGCTCACCACCCGACCCGGCATGCGATTCAGCTACGCGGTGCTCGGCGAGATCGTCCTGATGATCGCGATCCGGCGCTATCTCTGGTTGCCGCTGCGCGCGAGCCGGCGTGCCTACCTGGTTGACAGCGTCCGACCAGTGTCCGGCAACGCGGTGACGGTGACCGTCCGCGCCCATGGCCATTCGGGATTACCCTTCCAGGCCGGCCAGTTCGCCTGGCTGAAGATCGGCACGTCGCCGTTCGTGTTCGAGGAACATCCGTTCACTATCGCCTCGACGGCGGAGCGGCCGCACCTGAAGGAATTCACCATCAAGGCGCTCGGTGATTTCAGCGAGCTGCTGATCGGTTTGCGTCCCGGCCGCAAGATCTACCTGGACGGGCCGTACGGGCGATTCACCATCGACGGCCTGCGCAGTTCCGGTTTCGTCTTCGTCGCCGGCGGGGTCGGTATCACGCCGATGATGAGCATGCTGCGAACGCTTGCCGACCGGGCCGATACCGCCTCGCACCTGCTGCTGGTGGGCGCCCGCTCAGCGGCCGACCTGATGATGCGCAGCGAACTCGCCGAGCTCTCGCACCGGTTGAACCTGCGCATCATCGAGGTGGTGCAGGACGCGCCGCCGGACTGGCGCGGCGAGCGCGGCCGGATCGACGGCGCCTTGCTGGATCGGGTACTTCCCCGGCGGACCCGCCACCACGACTACTTCCTGTGCGGGCCGCCGGCGATGGTGGTCGGCGTCGGCAGGCAGCTTCGCGAGCGTGGCATCTCAGCCCGCCGGATTCACACCGAGCAGTTCGAGGTGGTCTGAGCGCCGCCGGTTCAGGGAGTTGATTCGTCCAGCAACCGGGCCAGCTGCCGGTCATCGAGCGAGGTCCATTTCAGCGATCCGGTATAGGCATCCGGATCCGGATCGGCCGAGGCCGCATCGGCCTGATCGGGACGGTCGGCGGCCTGCTGCCAGACGTCCTTCACCGCCAGGGCCATTACCCAGAAGGTGACCCCGAGCACGAGTACCACCAGTACCAAGTCGATCATCTCTCCCCCAACCGCCGGTTGGCTCGCCGCCGAGGTCGGCCGGTTATCCGGGCGGCAAGCTCAGCCTGGCCGGTCCGGCGCGAGCGGGACAGGGAGGAAGGTCCCATCCGAGGCGGGACTTGCGGCATCTCGGTCCCGGCCGTGCGCGGCCGTCTCGATGGTGCAGACCAACCGCCGCAGCATCTGCTGGTGCTGCTCGCAGGCGCGGCCCAACCATTCGGGCTGATCGGTGCTAACCGTCGAGGTCAGCTGGCTTAGCGAGGCATCACCGAAAACGGTGAAGCTACCTCGGTAGTTGACCAGGCCGGTGAGCTGCCAATCGACCTGATGATGCTCGTTGTGCAGCCGGTAATGCTCGGCCAGCGTCGCCGTCCGATCGCCGGCCAGCCGATACCCGAGGTCGATGCCATGGCCGGCCCGGTCCAGGCGCACCGAACACACCCCCGGCAGGCTGGCCGCGATCGTCGCGATATCGCCGAGGCAGCGATAGACCGTCAACACCGGGGCGAGCACCACCGCGCTAGCGCGAGTATCGGTTGACTTCATCGGCTATTCCAGGACCGTGACGACGCCGCAGCCATGGTGCACCCCCTGCTTCGTTACCCCTTCCAGTCCACCGACGCCGGTTCCGGCGAGCCAGAGGCTTAGGTCATCAGTTCGCACCTTGCGCTTGCCAGCTTGGACCAATCCGCTGGCCGTACCGCCCGGGGGCTTCGGTGGCTGGCAACCGCCTGGGAATTCTGCCGGGCTGAGCGAGGTTCGATATCTAAAATTCATACCAGTTCTACAGGGATAGAAGCCTAGCCCGCAGCACGGCCGGATCGCCCGCTATCAGTGGGCTCACCACACGAACGGATGGAACCAGCAATGTCAGTTCGCGATGAGGTACTCGCAGCAAACGAGCAGTACGCAACCGACTTCGGAGCCAAGGCAGAACTCGCCCTGCCACCGGCGCGCGGCCTTGCCATTCTCACCTGCATGGACGCCCGGCTGGACCCGGCCAAGTACGCCGGACTGAGCGAGGGTGATGCGCATGTCATCCGCAATGCCGGCGGCCGGGCCAGCGACGACGCGATCCGGTCGCTGGTCATCTCCTACAAGTTGCTCGGCACCAAGGAATGGTTCGTTATCCATCACAGCAACTGCGGCATGGAGTTCTTCACCGACGAGGTGATGCGCGGCCTGCTCGGCAATAGCCTGGAGACTGCCGCGCTCGGCGCGCACGGCTTCTACGACGTGGGCACCGGGCCCGGCTCGACCGAGGCCAAGTACATCGACTGGCTCACCATCAGCGACAACGCCGCGAGCGTGGCCGAGGACGTCCGGCGGATCCGCTCGCACCCCCTGGTGCCGGCCAGCATTCCGATCTATGGCTACATCTACGACGTCAGCACCGGCAAGCTGGTCGAGGTGCCGGCCGCTACCGAGGCTGGTGCCAGCAGCTAGCAACCAGCAAGCAGCGCCAGCCAGCTCAGGCATGATCCAGCCCTTGAGATGCCACAGGCCCTGAAATGACACAGCCCTTGAAATGACACAGCCCTTGAAATGACACAGTGCCGCAAGTTGCTCAGTCAGGGCTTGCCCGATCGGGTTGAGCTCGGCCCCGCTTGGCTAAGTGGCCACCGCGCGGTTCACTGGTTGCATGGCAGCCGGTGACCAGGCAGGGACCGGATCGGCTGCCGAACGCGACCGGTTCCTGGCCGGAACCTCGGCCTCGCCGGACGTACGCCAGCTGGTGGCCGAGTCCTGGCAGCGATCGGTCGCCGCCGGGCTCGACCCGGACGCGCACCTGGCGCCGGTCGTGCTGGCCGATTCGGATCTGCACGATTACCGGGCCGCGCACCCGCTGGCCCAGATCTTCCCGCTGCTGTATGACGTGCTCGGCCGCGCCGCCGAGGACTGCGATTGCGTGATGGCCGTGGGCGACGCGGACGGCCGGCGGGGACGGGTCAGCGGAACCTCGGCCATCCTGCGCCGGGCCGAGGCCATCAACTTCGTCGAAGGTTCGGCTTGGGCCGAGGGCCAGGCCGGCACCAACGCCCCGGCGATGGCACTGCTGCACGACACCGCCGTCCAGATCCGGGCTGCCGAGCACTTCAACCGGCTCGTCCAGCCCTGGAGTTGCGCGGCCGCCCCGATCCACGACCCGCTCACCCAGCAGGTGCTGGGGCTGGTCGATATCACCGGTGGCGATGACGTCGCCTCGCCGCAGACGCTCGGCCTGATCCGGGCGGCCGCCCGGATGGCCGAATCCGAACTCGCCCGGATCGCGGCCGTCGATGCACACGGCCAGCTGCGCCGGGCAGCCGGTTCGCTGTGGTCGCCGGTGGAAGCCCGCAGCCGGGCGCTGCTGACCGTCCGCGCGCTGGGCCGGCCCGAATGCGTAGCCAGCATGAGCAATCGCTCGTACCGGTTGAGCCGGCGACACAGCGACATCCTGGTGGTGCTGCTCGACCATCCGGAAGGCTTGACCGCCGAGCAATTGGAGATCGAGGTCTATGCCGCCGACGTGCACTCGTCCACGATGCGCGCCGAGATGACCCGGTTGCGCGCGCTGCTCGGGCCGGCGATCCTGCAGTCGCGGCCGTACCGGATAACGGCCGATATCGACTGCGACTGGCACAACGTGGCAGCCGAACTGGCCGATGGTCGGGTCCGGGACGCCGTGCGCAGCTACCAGGGCCCGCTGCTGCCCCAGTCGGAGGCGCCCGGTGTCCGCGAGCGGCGGGACCGGCTGGAACGTCAGCTGCGAGCGGCGATCCTGGCCAGTGGCCAGCCGGACCTGATGGTCAACTGGACCCGTACCCGCTGGGGCGCCGACGACCTGGAAATGTGGCAGCAGCAGTGCCGGGCGCTGCCGGCCGGCTCACCGCTGCTGCCGCTGGCCGCCGCCGAGGCCGGCCGCCTGGAACGCGAACTGGCCGACCCCGGTCGCTGAACCGATCAGTGCAGCCGGCGGGCGCGCTTGCGGTATGCCAGCGCCAGCCCGGATAGTGCCAGTGCCAGGCCGCTGAGCAGGATTGCCAGGTCGGTTCCGCTCGGACGCTGGGCGGTGCCGGCTCGACCGCCCGATCCGGCATTCACCCCGCCAGGCCGGCTGACCGTGGCAGAACTGCTCGGTGCTGCCGTGCTGGAACTGGCCGATCCGCTCGGGCTCACCGATCCGCTCGAACTCACCGGCGCGCTCGAACTCGATGCCGGAGTGCTCGAACTCGATGCCGGCGTGCTGGTCACCGTGGCCGACGGGCTGGTCGAGACTGTGCTGGAAACCGAGGTGGTAGGCGGCGGGCTACTGCTCTGGGTGGCCGTGGTGCTCGATCCGCTGCACCCCTTGAGGATCAGCAGGAGCACGATCACGATGATCAGGATGATCAATGCCCATAGCCACCAGGGCAACCTGCGCCGCCGGCGATCATCGCCGTCCGGAGGCCTCGGGACGATTGGTTGCTTCGGCTCGTCCGGTACCGAACTCCCACCGCTGCTGTACGACACGCTGGCCCCCAGATGCGTCCATTACGAGGACGCGCCGGACAATCCCTTTCCAGGCCGCCGATCGTCGCTCGCGCGGCTTACAATGCCGGAACCGAACTCGGCCAACAAGACGTCCGGGGAGGCCAATATGCAGCGCCTTCGCGATTCGCCCGGTGTCGTATCCGTTGCATTTATTGTGCCGTTTGCCTTATTTCTTACCGGTATTGGCCTCACCGCGATCGGTTTGGACCGGATCGGTGGCACGGCTACCGGCCCGAACCGCGGTGCGGTACCGCCAGCCACCTGGCCTGCCTCGCGAGTGGTCGTGCAGCCGTCCTCGGCCGGCACCAGTGGGCATCAACCTGCCGCGTTGGCTACCAGCCGGCCTCAGCCGCCGGCCGTCCCGGTGCGGATTCAGGTGCCCTCGCTCGGCATCGACGCGCCGGTGATCGGCGTTTCGATTCAGCCCGATGGTGGCCTCGCGGTGCCGAATAGCCCGCAGGTACTTGGCTGGTGGCGATCGGGAGCAGCGCCGGGCACCGGCCGCGGCACGGTCGTCATCGACGGCCACGTCGATACCGCCCGGGACGGTCCCGGCGCGCTGTACCAGCTGGCCGACCTGCGACCCGGCCAGCTGATCTGGCTGCGCACCAGCGATGGCCGGATCGGCTATACCGTCCGGGCAATTCGCAGCTATCAAAAGGCTAAGTTGCCGGCCAACGTGTTCGACCCGCTCGGAAACCCGCGCCTGGTGCTGATCACCTGTGGCGGCTCGTTCAACCGGTCAACCAGGCAATACAGCAACAACATCGTTGCCTATGCCACGCCGGTGGGCTGAGGACACTGTCAGCCCACCGGCTCGGCATCGGGCTCAGACTGGATCAGTCGCGATCAGGGCGCCGGACACGGGTTGTTCGGCAGCACGTTCTGGAAATCGTTGAAGCTGCTGCTGGTCGTCCCGCCGAGGTCCGGGTAAGTGACCTTGAGCAACGGACCGTACTGGTTGACCTTTCCGTAGTCATTCGTGGTGAAGCCGGGGACGTCCTGCCCGACCGTCCAGGCACAGCCGCCGAGTGCGTGACCGCTGCTGTAGTACGGGTAGAAATTGGCCGGAACCCCCTGATCGGTCGGTGGAATGTGGGTGCAGTTCGCGCCGGTATCGCCATTGCAGGTGGGCACCGTCGATTGCTCGATAGCAGGCAGGTCGGTGTTGAAGG
>JBDSAN010000361.1:0-5000 GCA_039922115.1 Jatrophihabitantaceae bacterium | reverse complement strand
TCGGCCAGCGGGTACCGGCCGCCGATTTCCAGCTGCAGGGTGCCGGCGGCCAGCATGCCCAGCACGTCACCGGCCCGCCATTCCAGCTCGTCCCGGCTGGCCAGGTAATGCACCATGGTCGGCCGGGTGACGAACAGCGAGCCGGCCTGGTTGAGCCGCTGCAGGTCGAACGGTGGCACCTGGCCGCTCGCGCCACCGAACAGCACCAGCATGCCGCGCGGGCGCAGCGAGGCCAGCGATGCTTCGAAGGTGCTCTTGCCGACCCCGTCATAGACCACCGCGACCCCGGCGCCGCCGGTCAGCTCGCGAACCGCGCCGGCGACGTCGGTGACCTCGCTGTAGTTGATCAGGTGATCGGCGCCCAGCGCCCGGGCCTTGGCCAGCTTCGCCTCGGTCGAGGCGGTGCCGATCACGGTCGCGCCCTTAGCCTTGGCCAGCTGGATCAGCAGCTGGCCGACCCCGCCGGCCGCCGCGTGGATCAGCACCGGGTCACCGGCCTGCACCGGATAGGTCGAGTTCACCAGGTAGTGCGCGGTCATGCCCTGCAGCATCGCGGCGCCGGCCAGTTCGAGGTCCAGGCCGGCCGGCACGCTGACCGCGACCTCAGCCGGCAGCAGCGTCAGGCCGGCCGCGCTGGCTGAGCCCTGCGCCCAGGCAACCCGGTCACCGGGCTGAAAGCTGGTTACCCCGTCGCCGACCGCTCGGACCGTCCCGGCGCCCTCGCCGCACGGCACGAACGGGGTCGGGATCGGGTAGATGCCCTGTCGCTGGTAGACCTCGATGAAGTTCACCCCGGCCGCGGCAACCTCGATCAGGAGCTGGCCCGGAGCTGGGTCGGCGACCGTGCGCGACTGCAGTTCGAGCACCTCGCTGCCGCCGTTGCGGGTGACCACCAATGCTGAGGTTTGGTTGGCTGCGTTCATTCATCGAACCTACCTCTCGGCCGATCGCCGGACCTGCTCTACCGTGGTGGCGTGGCGACCCCGCAGGCGATGATTCCCAGTCCGACCGTCAGCGTCTTCAAGATCGGGCCGCTACCGGTACACCTGTACGCGCTGTGCATCGTGGCCGGCATCCTGTTCGCGCTCTGGCTGACCGATCGGCGCTGGCGAGCACGCGGCGGCAAGGAGCATCAGGTCGGCGATGTGGCCGGCTGGGCGGTCGTATCCGGCATCCTCGGTGGCCGGCTCTACCACGTGATCACCGATCCCGAGCTGTACTTCACCAAGGGCAAGCACCCGCTGGACGCGTTCAAGATCTGGGACGGCGGCCTGGGCATCTGGGGTGCTGTCGCGCTCGGTGGGCTCGGTGTCTGGATCGGTTGCCGGCGGCACAAGCTGAACTTCGTCGCCTTCGCCGATGCGGCCGCCCCCGGCATCGTGGTCGCCCAGGCGCTCGGCCGGTGGGGCAACTGGTTCAACAACGAGCTGTACGGCCGGGTCACAACCCTGCCGTGGAAGCTGCAGATTCACGACCTGAACGTGCAGACCGGCAAGGCCCGCACCGATTCGTCCGGGCATGCGGGGGTGCTGGGCTACTACCAGCCGACCTTCCTGTACGAGATGCTGTGGAACCTGCTGGTTGCCGGCCTGCTGCTCTGGCTGGATGGGCGCCGGGTGCTGCGCCGGGGCCAGGTCTTCGCGCTCTACGTGATGGCCTACACGGTGGGCCGGTTCTGGGTCGAGAGCCTGCGCGACGACCACGCCAATCACATCCTTGGCATGCGGGTGAACAGCTGGGTGTCGATCCTGGTGTTCCTTGGCGCCCTGGTGACCTTCCTGCGCCAGCGCGGCACGCCGCGCAGCTCGGCGCTGGACGGCCGGCCGGGCGATGCTGAGCTGGCTGGGGATACTGAGCTGGCTGCTGCGCCTGGCGATGCTGAGTCTGATGGTGCCGAGTCTGATGGTGCCGAGCCTGATGGTGCCGAGCCGGCCGCTGGGGACGCTGAGCCAGCCGAGGCGGCCGGCCACCTAGACTCAGCTCATGCCGTCCCAGCAGAGTCCTCAGGCCCGACTGACCAGTCCGGAAGCTGACCAGCTGAGCCGCGGCCCGGTGACCGGCCCGTCCGAACCGCCGCATCACCCGATCGGTGACGAGCACGAGGTCGGCCACGAGCATCGCGACGTCTCTGGCGGCTGGTTGCGTCCGACCGTTTTCGGAATGGTGGACGGCCTGGTTTCCAACTTCGCGCTGATCGCCGGTGTCGCGGCAGCCACCACCGAGGCCAAGCCGGTGGTACTGGCCGGCGTGGCCGGGCTGATCGGTGGCGCGTTCTCGATGGGGACCGGGGAGTACATCTCGGTACGCAGCCAGAACGAATCGATGCAGGCCGAGGTCGAGGTCGAGCGCCGCGAGCTCGCGCACAACCCGGAAGCCGAACTCGACGAGCTGACCCAGATCTACATCTCGCGCGGCGTGGACCAGGATCTGGCCCGGCTGGTGGCCGAGCAGCTGTCGGCCGATCCGGCGCAGGCGCTGGAGATTCACGCTCAGGAGGAGTTGGGCGTCGACATCTACGACCTGCCCAGCCCCCGGCTGGCGGCGGTGTCATCGTTCCTGTCGTTCTCGGTCGGCGCGCTGGTGCCGTTGCTGCCATTCCTGTTCGCGGCCAAGATGCTGCCGCTGGCCGCGACCCTGGCCCTGGTCGGGCTGTTCGTCACCGGTGCGATCACCGCCCGGTTCACCACCCGGCAGTGGTGGTACGCAGGTGGCCGGCAGATGCTGTTCGGGATCATCTCTGCTGCCGTCACCTACGGCATCGGACACCTGCTCGGCGCCCACATCAGCTAGCCGGTATCAGCTAGCCGGTTCGGTTCGACCAGCCGGCTGACGGCTCAGTCCGGCTGGCTGCCCAGCAGCGACCGAACCGCATCGTCGGCGGCCAGGTCCAGCGGTGTCTGGCCGCTGTCGTTGGCGGCGGCCGGGTCGGCGCCGGCCGACAGCAGCGCCTGGATCGAGTCGATATCGCCGTTGGCGGCCGCCGAGTGCAGCGGGGTCCAGCCACCTCGCTGGCGGGCATCCACGGCCGCGTCAGAGGCGATCAGGATCCAGACCAGCTCGGCGTGCCTGGAGGCGGCGGCCGCATGCAGCGGGTGCACGGCCAGCGAGTTGCGCGAGGGCAGGCTCACCTCGGCGTCAGCGTCCAGCAACGCTCGGGCGGCTTCAGCGCGGCCGTAGTAGGCGGCCAGGTGCAGCGGTTGCCAGCCGTCCGCGCTCCAGGAATCAACCACCGCACGATCGGCGGTGATCAGGTCCTCCAACCGGCTGGTGTCATCGAAGGCGGCCGCCTCGAAAACCGACAGTTGGCCCACCCGGGCTGCCAACTCGTCGGCCAGCCGGGCCTGACCGGCGTAGAGCGCGGTCAGCGGCACCGAAGCACCGTCCGGGCCGGCTTCGGTGAGCAGCTTGGGCTCGAAATCGAGCATCCGGCGCACCTGCGCGACGTCGCCGCCCGCGATCGCCGCGAAGAACACGGCCACGTCGTCGATGCCTTCGCTCATGCAAATCACTGTGCCACGAACCCTGGCTTCGAGGCGAGATGGCTCACAGCGGTTCTCGTTCGCGTTGCGGGTGAGCCGACCGGTAACCTGTGACCAGCATTCACCGAGTTCACTCCAGTTCAGGGCCGACGCTGTCCCGGGAGATCGCACCACCGGATCGCCAGCCACCCAGTCGATCCGGCCGACAGCAGCGGGCCCGACGAGACAGCGCGAACGCTCTCAACCGGCCCCCGGAACGAGGGGAGCACGCGTGCCGTTCTCCGCAGCGCCCACACCAGCGTCCACAGCACCAGCGTCAGCGGCTGCCGATCCGGTGGCCCTGCCATTCTCGGCCCTGCCCGCGCGGCAGGGCCTGTACGACCCTCGCAACGAGGCCGATTCGTGCGGGGTCGCCTTTCTGGCCGACCTTAAGGGTCGGGCCAGCCACCAGCTGGTGCGCGATGCGCTGATCGCGCTGCACAACATGGATCACCGCGGTGCCGCCGGTGCCGAACCGTCCAGCGGGGATGGCTCGGGCATCACGGTTGCGATCCCGGACGCCTTCCTGCGTGCGCAGTTGTCCGAGGCCGGCCTCGAGCTGCCGGCCGCCGGCCAGTACGCGACCGGTATCGCCTTCCTGCCGGTGGACGCTCCAGCCCGGGATCGGGTCAAGCAACTGCTGGCTGAGGTCGCTGCCGAGGAGGGCCTGGAGGTTCTCGGCTGGCGGCCGGTACCGGTGGATACGTCCGGTATCGGGCCGACCGCGCTGTCGGTGATGCCGAGCTTCGAGCAGGTGTTCGTCACCGGCGCGCGCGATTCCGGCGCCACGTCCGAGGCCGCCGCCGAAGCCGGCGAGGTCGAGCTGCTGAGCGGGATCGAGCTGGATCGTAAGGCATTCGCGCTGCGCAAGGTGGCTGAGCGCCGCGCCCGGCAGGCCGGTGACGAGCTGTACTTCCCGTCGCTGTCGGCGCGCACCTTGGTGTACAAGGGAATGCTCACCACCGCGCAGCTCGCGACCTTCTACCCGGACCTGGCCGATGACCGGTTCGCGACCGCAATTGCCTTGGTTCACAGCAGATTCTCCACCAACACGTTCCCGTCCTGGCCGCTTGCCCAGCCGTTTCGGATGATCGCGCACAACGGCGAGATCAACACGATCGGCGGTAACCGCAACTGGATGTTCAGCCGGCAGTCGCTGCTGTCCAGCGACCTGCTGTCCGCGCCGGGGCTGGACATCGACCGGCTGTTCCCGATCTGCACGCCCGGCGCGTCGGACTCGGCGTCCTTCGACGAGGTGTTGGAACTGCTGCACCTGGGTGGACGAAGCATGCCGCACGCGGTGCTGATGATGATCCCGGAGGCGTGGGAGAACGCCGACCGGATGGATCGGGCACGACGGGATTTCTACGCCTTTCACGCGTCCCTGATGGAACCCTGGGACGGCCCGGCCTGCGTCACCTTCACCGACGGGACGGTGATCGGCGCGGTGCTCGACCGCAACGGGTTGCGACCGGGGCGCTG
>JBDSAN010000360.1:0-5269 GCA_039922115.1 Jatrophihabitantaceae bacterium | reverse complement strand
CACCATCCACGTGGCCGGTGGCGGTACCGCCTGCTTCGGCCTGATCCACGACGGTGACAACGCAACCTTCACCACCCAGGTCCCGTACACGGTCACCACGCCGCTGGGCAACCTGACCATCACCAGCCCCTGATCAGTTGCTAATCCCAACTAGTTGACTCGGTGGGTGCGCCGCGAACCATTTCGTGGCGCACCCACCGCTGCATCACCGGCACCATCGCTCGTCGATACCGAAGCCGGCATCGGATGCCTGCTGTCGGCCCTGACCCAAACCGGATTACCCAAACACACACGGAGGATCGAGTGACTGCAAAACTATTCGGACGGACCCTGTCGGCGGCAGCTGCCGTGGCGGTCGGATTCGCGTTGTTGGCCATGCCAACCTCGGCATCGGCGGCCACCGATCCGAACGCGTTGAACGTCGCCTACGACGTTTCTGGCAGCTCGACGATCGCCCGTACCGGGTCGGTGGTCAAGCTCGGTCCATCGGTGATCAACGTCGCCATCAGCAGCGACGGCTCGTTCACCGGCAGCTTGCCGCTGCCGCCCACCAAGACCACCTTCAAGGCGCTGGGCCTGCTGCCGACCACCGCGACCGTCAACTTCGTGCCGGTCGGCCCGCTGACCGGCGTGCTCGGTGGCCCGGTCTACAACACGCTTACCAGCACTGCCAATTACTACCTCAAGCTGACCGATGTCTCGGTCGGTGGCATACCGGCCTTCGTCGGCAACTACTGCCAGACCATCCTGCCGGTCAAGATCGCGGTGAGTTCGCCGGCCAACCAGGACTTCGACATCATCAACGGCGGCGTCCTGTCAGGTACCTACTCGATCGGCCTGTTCGCCAACTGCGGGCTCACGACCGCGGCGATCGACCTGCTGATCCCCGGTACCGGTAACACTGCGTCCCTGCAGCTGAGCAACGGCCGCTTGGTCAGCTGATTCAGCGCGATAAAGATTGACATTTCGCCTATTGTGCGCGACTCGGTCAGGCGAGGATCTTAAACCCTCAGGAATACCTACCCGCCTCGTCCTGATCGGAGATTGTCCATGAAAAATCTACCGAAACGACTGTCAGTAGCAGCTGGCCTGGCGGTCGCGACGATGATGACGAGCTCGGCCGTCGCCTTCGCCGCGACCGCCGCGGCACCATTCACGGTGACTGCCGGCAGCAGCGTTACCGGGGTCGCCAACGTCACCGGCGCTGCCTCGGGCACCGCCGCCGCGCCGGCGTTCCGGCTGCTCAACACGATCACCGGGGCCACCGTCAACTGCGTGGCGGCCAAGCTCGCCGGCACCGCGACGCTCGGCCCGAGCACCGGCGCGAACCTGATCCAGTTGAACAGCTCCAGCTACGGTGGCTGCACGATCGTCATAGGTGGCAGCACGTTCGCGGCTACCGTCAACCAGCTGGGCACCTGGCATTTCAACGGAACCTCGACCAGCGGCGGGCTCACTACCGGGGTGGTCAGCTCGGTGGCGATCAAGGTCACGTCCGCGGCCTGCTCGTTCACCGCAGCCGGTAACAGCGATGCCAGCTATACCAATTCCTCGACGGCATTCAACTACCTGCCGGGTAGCAACGTGCTCAACGTCGGCGCGGTCGGCGGGTGTGCCGGTCAGTGGCTCAATGGCCATACCGCCTGGCAGGAAACCCTGGTGCCCTACCTCATCACCACCAACCTCGGTCCGCTTGCGATCTTCTGATCCGGGGACGCTGGACTGCCCAGGGGACGGCAGCCCAGCGTCCCGCCAGAAACCCACCAACCGGACGGTTTGACTATTGCCACACGTGCCGTTGTTGTGCAGGGTGCAGTAAGTGCACTTGCCAGTTGCCGGGCCGCTCGGCGGCCGCCATGGGGGGATCAGCGTGCCTGGGCCAGCATCGAGATCGGCCAACCGTCCAGCTAGCCCACGATTGCCCAGCCTGGTGCGCGCGGGCCGCCCGGTCGAGCCTCGCCGATGACCGCCCCCGCGCCGACGGTCGAGCCAGCCGCGCTGCCGCGCAGCGAGCTCGCCGACCTGATGCGGCCCCGGTTGGCCGAGGTAACCGCCCAGATATCGGGTGAGATCAGCGCGCAGATCGCTGAGTACGGTCGCGAGTTCGACCAGAGCTACCTGGAAACGACCAGGTCCGGTGTCTCGCAGGCGATCACCTACTTCGTCGACCGGATCGCCGACCCGAAGGCGTCCCGCGAGCAATTGGACGACTTCTTCAGGCGGATCGGCAGCGGTGAGGCCTTCGCCGGCCGGAGCCTGGACGCGCTGCGCTCGGCGTACCAGATCGGTGCCCGGATCGCCTGGCGCTACCTGCATGCGCTGGCCCTGGAGCAGGGCCTGGCCTCCAGCGTCCTCGGCGAACTCGGCAACGAACTGTTCGACTTCATGAACGAGCTGTCCGAGCAGTCGGTTCTGGGCTTTCAGGAGGCGCAGGCGCAGCTGTCCGATGCCGCCTACCAATGGCGGGAGCGGCTGCTGGAGCTGATCCTCAGCCCGTCGGCCCAGTCGGCCCGCGAGATCGCTCAGCTCGCCGCGACCGGTAACTGGACGGTGCCCCGCGAGGTGGTGATGATCGCGATCGAACGGCAGGCCGGCGGCCCACTGCCTCCACCGCGCCGATTGCACCCGCGAACCCTGGCAAACCTGCGTGGTCCGGTGCCGATGGTGCTGCATCCGGTGCCCTGCGATGCCGAGGCCCGGGCCGAGCTGGCCGCGATCTATACCGGCCACCTGCTGAGCATCGGTTGCCCGGTGCCGCTGGTCGATGCAGCGGCCTCGCTGCGCTGGGCGCGGCGCGGCCTTGAGCTGGTGAGCCTCGGCGTCGTCGAGCGCCAGCCGATCGTGGACTGCTCCGAGCACATCGCGACCTTGTGGCTGCACGCCGAACCGCTGTTGCGCCAGCGGCTGGCGAACTCGGTGCTCGCCCCGCTGTTCAGCCAGCCACCGAACAGCCGCCGCATCATTGCCGAGACCATGCTCGCGTGGCTGGAAACCCGCGGTAGCGCGCCAGCACTGGCTGCCTACCTGGGCAAGCACGCCCAGACGATCCGGTACCGGCTCAAGCGGATGCACGAGATCTTCGGCGAGAGCCTGGACGACGACCAGAAGTGTTTCGAGATGTACCTGGCACTGCGAGCCAGCATGCCGCTGTGGAAGGCCGGGCAGGCCTTCGAGACACCCGACGAGCGCGGCAACGGCCACCGGTTGCCGCAGCGCGGTGCGCGCGGTCGAGCCTGACCGCGGCCGCAGCGACTGACCGCGGCCTCAGTGACTCGCTGTGGGCCGGCTGAGTGGCCGTGCCGGCCCCGTTCGCGGCGGCTGTAATACCCTTCGGGCACAGCCGGCTCGCGATGGCCGGCTATCGAGATCGAGGTGCTGACGACGAGTTCGCGCCAGGCCGGCAAGGGTTCGAAGGGCGCGCACAGGGGAATGGACGTCGAAGCGGAGATTGCCGGCACTGCCCGGCAGCGACCGCTGTCGGACGTGCGGATCATCGACACCGCCGCCGCTCGCATTCGCCAGCCGCTGGACCTGGCCCGGCTGAGCGTGCTGCTGCTGATCGCCCTGTTGCTGACCGCGATCGGGATCATCGCTCGCGACACCAGCCGGGGCGCCAACGACGACCTGGCCCGGCTGCTGAGCGAGGTGCCACATGTTTTCATCCGGGCCTTCAGCCTGCTCACCGCGTTCGGCGCGCTGGCCGTCCCGCTTGCCTTCATGGCCCGCGAGATCGTGCGTGGCCAGACCCGCCGGCTGATCGAGGCGCTGCTGACCGGGGTGTTGGCGATCCTGGTGGTCGAAGGGCTGGATCGGGTGGTCGCCAACTTTCCGACCAGCCGGCTCTATGAGGCGCTGACCAGGGTCGGCACCGGCGGATCGGTACGCCCGTTCGACACCTACCTGGTGGCATTGCTGGCCTTCGTCGCGGTCACCGGGGTCGCTGCCGATCCGCTCTGGAGCGGCTTGCTGGTGGCGGTTACCGCGCTGTACGTGCTGTCGGTGTTCACCGCCACCCAGGCGTCCCTGCTGTCGCTGGGGTTGAGCCTGGTGATCGGCTCGGCGGTCGGCATCGCGGTGCGCTACGCCGCCGGCCGGGTGAGCCGGCGGCCGGATGCTGAACAGCTGGTGGCAGCGCTGGCCAGTCGCGACATCTCGCTGGCCAGCTTCGAGCGGGTTGCCAGCGCCGAGGAAGCAGGACGGGTGTACCTGGCCCGAACACCCGAGGGTCGCGAGCTGGCCGTGCACGTGCTCGACCGCGAGTTGATCGCCTCGGGCGCGGTGTACAACCTCTACCGGCTGATCCGGATTCGCAAGGAGATCGCGCCGGCCCCGGCGCTGTCGCTGGAACGGGTCGCCGAGCACCGCTCGCTGCTCTCGATGGCCGCGGCTGCCGCCGACGTCCCGATCCCGGCTTTGCTGGCCGGGGTGCGCTGCGGCCCGGACGCGATCGTGCTGGTGTACGAGCATCACCGGTCGGCACCGTTGCGGGCGCCGACCGCTGCCCAGCTGGACGAGCTGTGGCGGGTTGCCAGCCGGCTGCACCGCAACCGGGTCACCCACCGCGGCCTGACCGCGACCGAGGTCAGGGTGGACGAGCTGGGTGGCCTGCTGCTGCCCATCCCGCAGGACGGCACCGCCTTCGCCACCGACCTTCGAATCAGCCTGGACCGGGTGCAGCTGCTGATCAGCACGGCCACCCTGGCCGGCGTCGAGGCGGCGGTGGCCAGCGCCCGCCGGGTGCTGACCGAGGCCGAGTTGGCCGCCACCATCCCGGTGCTGCAGCCGATCGCGCTGACCAGGCAAACCCGGGAGGCGGTCCGACACGACGCCGGCCTGATCGACGCGGTGCGCGAGGCGATCACCGGCTCGGTGCCGGTGTATACCCAGGAGCTGGTCCGGGTTGAGCGGGTGCGTCCGCGCACCATCGTCTCGATCGTGGCGATCCTGGTGGCCGGCTACCTGATCGTCGGCCAGCTGGGCTCGGTCGACCTGGCAACCGTGCTGTCGCAGGCCCGGTGGCGCTGGGTGCCGCTGGTCCTGGCCGCCTCGGCGGCCAGTTACCTGGCTGCCGCGCTGTCGCTGACCGGCTACGTCCGGGAGCGGCTGTCGTTCCCCCGGACCACGCTGGTGCAGCTGGCCGCCTCGTTCGCCGGCTTCGTCACCCCGCCATCGGTCGGCGGCCTGGCGATCAACATCCGCTACCTGCGCAAGGCCCGGGTGAGCATCGCCGGGTCAGCCACCAGCGTCGGCCTGTCGCAGGTGGTTAACG
>JBDSAN010000359.1:0-9950 GCA_039922115.1 Jatrophihabitantaceae bacterium | reverse complement strand
CCCTGGACGAGGTCACCAACGACATCACCGGTGCCACCCCGGCCTGTTTCGAGCCGGTGCTGGACTACGTGGTGGTCAAGATTCCCCGGTTCGCGTTCGAGAAGTTCCCGGGTGCTGACCCGGTGCTGACCACCCACATGAAGTCGGTCGGCGAGGCGATGTCGATCGGCCGTAACTTTGCCGAGGCGCTCGGCAAGGCGATGCGCTCGATGGAAACCAAGGCCGCCGGCTTCTGGACCGCTGACCTCGCCGATGGGGATTTACCCTCTACTGAAGAGCTATTGGGCATCGCGTCGGTGGCTACCGACGGCCGGTTGTACGCGATCGAGCGGGCGATGCGGGCCGGTGCCAGCATCGAGCAGGTGGCCGAGGCGACCGGAATCGACCCGTGGTTCGTCGACCAGTTCGCCCAGATCCTGGAGATCGGCCAGGCGGTGGCCGAGGCCGACGCGCTGACCCCGGACCTGCTGCGAATGGCCAAGCGGCATGGCCTGTCCGACCGGCAACTGGCCGCGCTACGGCCGGAACTGGCCGGCGAGGACGGAGTGCGTCGGCTGCGGCACCGGGCTGGGATCCACCCTGTTTTCAAGACTGTTGATACCTGCGCGGCCGAGTTCGCCGCAAGCACGCCCTATCACTACTCCTGCTATGACTCCGAGACCGAGGTCAGCCCACAGCCCGATCGACCGAAGGTGCTGATCCTGGGCAGCGGGCCGAACCGGATCGGGCAGGGCATCGAGTTCGACTACTCCTGCGTGCACGCGGTGATGGCGCTGCGAGCTGCCGGCTACGAAACAGTCATGATCAACTGCAACCCGGAGACGGTGTCCACCGACTACGACACCGCCGACCGGCTGTACTTCGAGCCGCTCACCTTCGAAGACGTCCTCGAAGTGGTGCACGCCGAGCAGGAATCGGGCACGGTGGCCGGGGTGATCTGCACGCTGGGCGGTCAGACCCCGCTCGGCCTGGCCCAGCGGCTCAAGCAGGCCGGGGTACCGGTGCTCGGCACCCAGCCCGAGGCGATCGACCTGGCCGAGGATCGTGGCGAGTTCGGTCGGGTGCTTGCCGAGGCCGGCCTGCCAGCGCCCAAGCACGGCCTGGCGGTGTCCTTCGAACAAGCCCGGGCGGTCGCCGACGAGATCGGCTACCCGGTGCTGGTCCGGCCGTCCTACGTGCTCGGCGGGCGGGGGATGGAGATCGTCTACGACGAGCTCGGCCTGTCCACCTACATCGCCAAGGCCACCGACATCGCCACCGACCGTCCAGTGCTGGTGGACCGGTTCCTCGACGACAGCGTGGAAATCGACGTCGACGCGCTCTACGACGGCACCGACCTCTACCTCGGCGGGGTGATGGAGCACATCGAGGAGGCCGGCATCCACTCCGGTGACTCGGCCTGCGCGCTGCCGCCGATCACCCTGGGCAGCGCCACCGTCGACCAGGTCCGGGCCGCGACCAAGCTGATCGCGCAGGGCGTCGGGGTGCGTGGCCTGCTCAACGTCCAGTACGCGCTCAGCGGAGATATCCTTTACGTCCTCGAGGCAAACCCGCGCGCCAGCCGGACCGTCCCCTTCGTGTCGAAGGCCACCGCGGTGCCGCTGGCCAAGGCTGCCGCCCGGATCGCGCTCGGCACGTCCATCGCCGAACTGCGCGCCGAGGGAATGCTGCCGCGCTCCGGCGATGGCGGCGACCTACCAACCGACGCGCCGATCGCGGTGAAGGAGGCGGTGCTGCCCTTCCACCGGTTCCGCACCCCGGCCGGCGACTCGATCGACTCGATCCTGGGTCCTGAGATGAAGTCCACCGGCGAGGTGATGGGCTTCGACCGGGTGTTCGGGACGGCCTTCGCCAAGTCGCAGGCCGCGGCCTATGGCTCGCTACCGGTCAGCGGCACCGTGTTCGTCTCGGTGGCCAACCGGGACAAGCGGGCCGCGCTGTTCCCGGTGAAGCGGCTGGCCGACCTGGGCTTTCGGGTGCTGGCCACCGAGGGCACCGCGCAGGTGCTGCGCCGCAACGGTGTTGCCGCCCAGGTGGTCGGCAAGTTCTCGGCCGGGACGGGCAACGTCGTGGAGAAGATCCTGGCCGGCGAGGTGGACCTGGTGCTCAACACCCCGTTCGGCTCACCCGGCAATTCCGGGCCCCGGGTGGACGGCTACGAGATCCGTACCGCCGCGGTGCAGGCCGGCATCCCGTGCCTGACCACCGTGCAGGCAATCGCGGCCGCCGTGCAGGGGATTGAAGAACTGATCCGGGACGAGGTCGGGGTCGCCTCGCTGCAATCACACCATCGAGCGCTGGCGAACTGGCGGGAAGGCAACCGATGAGCACCGGCACCGATATCGCCGAAGCCCGGCCGGTCCAGGAGACCGGCGAGATCCTCGACGTCGTCCAGCTGGGCGGCTACACCCAGTTCACCGTGGTCGCGCCCGGGGTTGCCCAGTCGTTTCGGCCGGGCCAGTTCGTCGCGGTCGCGGTCGGCGGCCCGGACACCTCGATGTTGCTGCGCCGCTCGTTCGCGCTCTACGGCGTCAAGCCAGGTACCGAGTTCGCCGGCACCATCCAGTTCGTGGTCGCCGCGCACGGTCGCGGCACCGAATGGCTGGTCCGCCAGCCCGCCGGCACCAAGCTCGACCTGGTCGGCCCGCTCGGGGTGCCGTTCCCGATCCCGCGCGAGCCGGTGCCGGTGGTGCTGGTCGGTGGCGGTTACGGGACGGCGCCGTTGCTGCCGCTGGCCGAACGGCTGCTGGCCCAGGGCAATGAGCTGGAACTGATCATTGGCGCGGCCACCGCCAGCCGGCTGTTCGGCGAGCTGGCAGCCAAGCGGTTGATCGGCCAGGTCACCGTCACCACCGACGACGGCTCGGCCGGCCAGCGCGGTTGGGTGACCGGCCCGCTGCCCTCGGCGATCGAGCGGTTGGGTGCCCAGCTGGTCTATGCCTGTGGACCGATGGCGATGCTGGCAGCGGTCGGCGAGGTCGCCGCGGCACACGCGATCCCGGCCCAGGTCGCGGTGGAGGAGTCGATGGCCTGCGGGATCGGGGTCTGCATGACCTGCGTGCTGCCGGTGCGCGGGAGCGACGGTGTCTCGCGCTTCGTCCGATCCTGCGTCGAGGGTCCGGTTTTCGAAGCCGGCCGGGTCCGCTGGTCCGAGGTCGGGACGTTGCCGCCGGACCTGCACGGCGCCGACGGGATGGGTGGGCACTGAACCATGGCTGATCTGCGCACCTCGCTGGCCTCGCTGGCCCTGCCCAACCCGGTGCTGACCGCGTCGGGCTGTGCCGCGGCCGGCCGGGAGCTGAGCCAGTTCTTCGACCTGGCCGCCCTCGGTGGCGTGGTCACCAAGTCGATCATGCTCCGGCCCCGGTCAGGCCGGCCGACGCCCCGGATGGCCGAAACACCCAGCGGCATGCTGAACTCGATCGGCCTGCAGGGACCGGGCATCGACTCGTTCCTGGCCAACGACCTGCCCTGGCTGCATCAGCAGGGCACGCGGGCGGTGGTCTCGATCGCCGGCGGGCACACCGACGAGTTCGTGGCGCTGGCCAAGCGGCTCTACAACCACCCGGTCGACCTGCTCGAGGTGAATATCTCGTGCCCGAACGTCGAGAGTCGCGGCCAGGTGTTCGCCTGCGACCCGATCGCGGCGGCCCGGGTGATCTCGGCGGTACGCCGGGCAGCGCACCCGAACACCCCGGTCTTCGCCAAGCTGTCGCCCGATGTCACCGACATCGGCCAGATTGCCCGGGCGGTCGCTGACGCCGGTGCGGACGGCATCTCGCTGATCAACACCCTGCTGGGCATGGTGATCGACCTCGACACGATGCGCCCGGCGCTCGGTGGCATCACCGGCGGGCTGTCCGGACCGGCGATCCGGCCGGTCGCGGTGCGCTGTGTCTGGCAGGTGCACCAGGCCGTGCCGCACCTGCCGTTGCTGGGGATGGGCGGAATCATGACCGGCCAGGACGCGCTGCAGTTCATCCTGGCCGGCGCCTCGGCGGTCTCGGTCGGCACCGCGGTATTCCACGACCCGTCCGCACCGATCAGGATTATCAACGAATTGCGCGACGAACTCGACCGTCGGGGCTTCGGCTCGGTGACCGAGGCGGTCGGTTTCGGCCACCTCAGCGCCGAGCAGCAGCGCGACCGGTTGGCCCGCGCCAGGACGGAGGTTCCGGCATGAGTTTCGGTGAGCGGTTGATCGGGGCGCTGGACGCGCGCGGTTCGGCCTGCATCGGCATCGACCCGCACGCCTCGCTGCTGCTGGACTGGGGTCTGGCCGATGACCTGGTCTCGCTGGAGCGGTTCGCCCTCACCTGTGTGGAAGCTTTCGCAGACCTCGCCGCGGTGGTCAAGCCGCAGTCGGCGTTCTTCGAGCGGTTCGGCTCGCGGGGGATCGGGGTGCTCGAGCGAACCATCGCCGAGGCCCGAGCCGCCGGTGCCCTGGTGCTGCTGGACGTCAAGCGCGGCGACATCGGTTCCACCATGGCCGCCTACGCCGATGCCTACCTCGACCCGGCATCGACGCTGGCCGCCGACGCCATCACGGTCAACCCCTACCTCGGCGTCGGAGCGCTCGATCCGGCTTTTGAGCTGGCCACCAAGCACCAGGCCGGCATCTTCGTGATCGGACTGACCTCGAACAAGGAAGCGCCGCAGGTGCAGCATGCCCGGCTGGCCGATGGCCGTACCGTCGCACAGGCGGTGATCGACGACCTGGCCGAGCGCAACGCCGGGGCCCAACCGCTCGGCTCGTTCGGCGTGGTGGTCGGTGCCACCATCGGTGAATCGGTGGCTAAGCTGGCCGGCCTGAACGGCCCGTACCTGGTGCCCGGCATCGGTGCGCAGGGTGGCCGGGCCGAGGACGTCCGGCGGATCTTCGGCGCCCAGGCCCGAGCGGTATTGCCCAGCGCGTCCCGCGAGGTGCTGCGGGCCGGGCCGGATGTGCCGTCGCTGCGGGCCGCGGCCGAGCGGGTCATCGCCGACTTCGCGTTCCTGCGCCCATCCACCGATCGCTGAACCTTCTTGCGCGGCTGGGCTGCGGGCTATCGAGTAGCGTGCCGGTTATGCCGCAAGCTCCCGAGCTGACCCCGCAGCAGCGGGCGGTCGCGCTGGAGAAGGCCGCCGCGGCCCGTTCCGTCCGGGCGCGGGTGCGGGCCGAGCTGAAGGCCGGCGAGCTGAGCCTGGCCGAGCTGTTCGACCGTTCCGGTAGCGATCAGGCGCTGGCAACCATGCGAGTGACGGCGTTGCTCGAGTCGCTGCCCGGCTACGGCAAGGTGCGTGCCGCTGACCTGCTGGCCGAGCTGCGGATCGCCTCCTCGCGCCGGGTACGTGGCCTGGGGCCCAATCAGCGGGCCGCCCTGCTGGCTCGGATCGAGCGGACGGCACAATCGCGAATATGACCGAGCAACCCGAAGCCAGCGATCACCCGCACGCCACCCGGCTGACCGTGCTGTCCGGCCCGTCCGGGGTCGGCAAGGGCACCGTCGTCGCCGAGGTGCGCCGGCTGTTCCCGCACGTCTGGGTGTCGGTGTCGGCCACCACCCGCAAACCCCGGCCCGGCGAGGCCGACGGCGTGCAGTACTACTTCGTCAGCGACGCCGAGTTCGATGACCTGATCGCCACCGACCGGCTGCTGGAATGGGCCAGCTTCGCCGGCAACCGGTACGGCACGCCGCGCCGGCCGGTCGAGCAGCACCTGGCCGCCGGCCGACCGGCGCTGCTGGAGATCGAGCTGCAGGGTGCCCGGCAGGTCCGGGAGCGGATGCCGGAGGCGCAATTCGTGTTTCTGGCCCCGCCGTCGGAGGCCGAGCTGCGCCAGCGACTGGCTGGCCGCGGTACCGACGAGGCTGCCGAGATCGAGGCCCGGCTGGCGCTGGCCCGCGACGAGCTGGACGCGCACGGCGAGTTCGACACCGTGGTGGTCAACGACGACGTCGAGCGAGCCGCCGCCGAGGTGGTCTCGCTGCTGTCCGCAGCCCCGGCCCAGTAAAGGTCAGTCGACCAGCTTGACCGCGCCCCCTAGCCACGGACCAATCGGGTGGTTGGGCTGGTTAGTCGACCAGCTTGACCGCGCCGACCAAATTCGCCAGCCCCTTCTTGGCGTCGGCGAACAGCATGCTGGTCTTGGCGTCGTGGTACAGCTCGTTGTCGATACCGGCGTAGCCCGACGCCATCGACCGCTTGATCACGATGATGCTGTGCGCGTGGTCCACATCGAGAATCGGCATACCCGATACGGCATTTCCGGCTCGGCGAGCGGCCGGGTTGGTCACGTCGTTGGCTCCGACCACCAGCGCCACATCGGTGCGGTCGAACTCGCCGTTCACATCGTCCATCTCGCGTAGCTGGTCATAGGGGACGTTCGCCTCGGCCAGCAGCACGTTCATGTGACCGGGCATCCGGCCGGCCACCGGGTGGATCGCGTAGGACACCTCGATGCCCCGGCTTTCCAGCAGCTCGCCCAGCTCGCGCACCTCATGCTGAGCCTGCGCGGCCGCCAGCCCGTAGCCGGGAACCACGATCACCTTGGACGCATAGGCCAATTGCAGCGCCGCGTCGTCGATCGCGATCGACTTGACCGAGCCACCGGCCGCGCCGGCCTCGACCTCGACACCGGAGGCACCGGTGCCGAAACCGCCGGCGATGATCGAGACCACCGATCGGTTCATCGCATCGGCCATCAGCTTGGTCAGGATTCCACCGGAGGCACCAACCAGCGCACCAGCGATGGTCAGGGTGGCGTTGTCCAGCACGAAGCCGGCCATCGCTACCGCCGTCCCGGTGAATGCGTTCAGCAGCGAGATGACCACCGGCATGTCAGCGCCGCCGATCGGCAGCACCATCAGCACGCCCAGGCCGAGCGCGGCAATCACCACGATGGCCAGCACCCAGGCGCTGTGCGCGCCGCCGACCACCCAGATGCCAGCGCCCAGCACGGCGACACTCAGCACCGCTGAGGCAGCCCGCGAACCGGGGAAGCTGACCGGCTGGCTCCAGTAGCCCTGCAGCTTGGCAGCCGCGATCAGCGAGCCGGAGAAGGTGATACCGCCGATCACCACGTCCAGCACGGTGGCCAGCGCGATACCGGCGCTGACGTGCGGGTGATGCTGGTAGTCCGCGATCGCGATCAGCGCGGCAGCGCCGCCGCCAACCGCGTTGAACAGGCTGACCAGCTGCGGCATCTGGGTCATCGCGACCTTGCGCGCCGAGTACAGCCCGGCAGCACCGCCGAGCAGCGCGCCGCAGATCAGCACCAGCCAGCGGGTGGCGTTCATCGTGCCGCCATGCCCGACCGAGACCAGCACCGCGATCACGGCCACCGTCATGCCGCCGGCCGACAGCTGGTTACCGCGCCGGGCGGTGGCGGGGGAGTTCATCAGGTGCAGGCCGAGCACGAACGCGACCGCACCGAACAGCGAGGCCAGCCGGACCCCGGTATCGACCCCGCTCACGCCGATTCCTCACTGGCCGCGACGGGTTTTGCCGGCCGTTTGCGGAACATCTGCAACATCCGATCGGTCACCGCGTACCCACCGACCACGTTGGCGGCGCCGAACGCGGCGGCCAGGAAGGTCAGCACGTAGCCGAACGGCCCGTCCACATAAGAGGAAAGGATCACCACGCCAACCAGCACCACACCGTGGATCGAGTTTGCGCCCGACATCAGCGGGGTGTGCAGGGTCGCCGGCACCTTGCTGATCACCTCGAATCCGACCAGCAGCGCCAGCACGAAGATCGTCAGGTTGCCGACGAAGCCCTGGGTCATGATCCGGCCCCTTCACTGGTTGATACCGCCGCTGCCGCCGCGGCCTGCACGATCGTGCCGCCGTGGGTGATCACCACGCCCTGCTGGATCTCATCGGTCAGGTCGATGGCCAGCGCGCCGTCGGCAGTCAGCTGCCCGACCAGGGCCGCGACGTTGCGCGAGAAGGCTTGGGAGGCGCTGGTGGCCAGCCGGGACGGCAGGTTGGACGCGCCCACCACGGTCACCCCGTTGCCGGTCACGATGGTCTGATCGGGCACCGAGCCCTCGACGTTGCCACCCAGGCTGCTGGCGGCCAGGTCGACCAGCACCGAGCCAGGCCGCATCCGGGCCAGCACCTCGGCGGTGACCAGCACCGGCGGACGCCGCCCCGGCACCTGCGCGGTGGTGATCACGATGTCGTGCCGGGCGATGTGCTCGGCCAGCTCGGCCTGCTGGGCGGCCCGCTCCTCGGCAGTCAGCTCGCGGGCATAGCCACCCTCGCCGGCCGCGGCGATCGCGGCCTTCAGCTCGACGAACTTCGCGCCGAGGGACTTGACCTCCTCCCGCGATGCCGGCCGGACGTCGTAGCCGCTGACCACCGCACCGAGCCGGCGAGCGGTGCCGATCGCCTGCAGGCCGGCCACTCCCGCCCCCAGCACCAGCACCGCCGCCGGCTTGGACGTCCCGGCGGCGGTCATCAGCATCGGGAAGAACCGGTCGTAGTGCTCGGCGGCCACCAGCACTGCCCGGTAACCGGCCACGCTGGCCTGCGAGCTCAGCGCGTCCATGCCCTGGGCCCGGGTAAGCGTGCGGGGTAGGCCGTCCAGGCTGATCGCGGTCACGCCGCGGTCGGCCAGCTGGCGGATCAGCACCGGGTTGGTGAGCGGGGCCAGCATGCCCAGGTAGGCCTGACCATCGCGAAGCTGCTCCAACACGTCCCCGGCAGGCGGGCCCACCGAGACCACCAGGTCGGCTTCGGCCAGCGCGCTGGTCCGATCCAGTACCCGGGCGCCTGCCGCGCGGTAGCTCTCATCGTCGAACCAGCCGCCGGCGCCGGCCCCGGTCTCGATCAGGACCTCCAGGCCGAGCGCGATCAGGCGCTTGGTGCCGTCCGGATCGAGGGCGACCCGGCGCTCATGCTCGGCGGTCTCTTTCAGCGCCGCGACCCGCAGGGAGGACATGCAGCCAATCTCCGATCGTCCGGTTGTAGCTGGCAGTGCTTGCTGGCTTGACTATCACTGGCTTGGCTTGGCGGGCCGGAGTGGACAAACCTTATCCACCCGACCCAGGACCCCCGGGTGAGGTTACCCACACCGGCGTGCCGGGGCATCGGTCAACTGGTGCGTTCGGCACGGATCGAGAGCCGCCTGCGACTCGCCGGCCGCTGGCTCGGTTGGCCCCGGACAGTTGATAGGATGGCCCTGAAGCTCTGCGTCTTTGTGCTGCCGCCAGTGAGCTGGATAGTTCCTGAATTTGGCCGGCACCAGCACGACATTTGCACCAGCACCGCTACTGGATTGAGGCTCCGCGTGACTGCACCTGTGCCCGCACCCGAAGGCATCACCAACCCGCCGATCGACGAACTGCTCGATCGGACCGGCTCGAAGTACGCCCTGGTGATCGTGGCTGCCAAGCGCGCCCGCCAGATCAACGCCTACTACAGCCAGCTCGGCGAGGGCCTGCTCGAATATGTCGGCCCGATGGTCGAGACCGCCCCGCAGGAGAAGGCACTGTCCATCGCGCTGCGCGAGATCAACAGCGACCTGATCGAGTTCAAGCCGTCCGAGGCCTAGGCTCTCAGGCCGGTTGATGGACCAGGCAGCTCCCAAGTCGCCGGCCTCCGTGACCACGGAGCCGGTAGCGCCCAGCACGATCGTGCTGGGCGTGGCTGGTGGCATCGCTGCCTACAAGGCCGCCGACCTGCTGCGCAAGCTGGTCGAAGCCGGCCACGACGTCACGGTGGTTCCCACCGCGGCCGCCCTGAAATTCGTCGGTGAGCCGACCTGGGCCGCGCTGTCACACCATCCGGTGAGTAGCGAGGTCTGGACGGGTGCTGAGGACGTCCCGCACGTGTCACTCGGCCGGCGGGCCGACCTGGTGGTGGTCGCGCCGGCCACCGCCGACCTGCTCGCCAAGGCCGCGCACGGGCTGGCCGATGACCTGCTCACCAACATCCTGCTGACCGCGCGCTGCCCGGTGCTGT
>JBDSAN010000358.1:0-3078 GCA_039922115.1 Jatrophihabitantaceae bacterium | reverse complement strand
ACCGAGGGCATGCAGTTCGACAAGGGCTACATCTCGCCGTACTTCATGACCGACCCGGAGACCCAGGTCGCCTCGTTCGACGACCCGTACCTGCTGATCACCACCCAGAAGATCTCCTCGATCGCGGACCTGCTGCCGATCCTTGAGAAGGTCATCCAGGCCGGTAAGCCGCTGGTGCTGCTGGCCGAGGATGTCGATGGCGAGGCGCTGTCCACCCTGGTGGTCAACGCGATCCGCAAGACCATCTCGGTGGTCGCGGTCAAGGCGCCGTTCTTCGGTGACCGCCGCAAGGCGTTCCTGCAGGACCTGGCGATCGTCACCGGTGCCACCGTCATCTCGCCCGAGGTCGGCCTCAAGCTCGACCAGATCGGCCTGGACGACCTGGGCACCGCTGGCCGGATCGTGGTGACCAAGGACCTGACCACGGTCACCCACGGCGCCGGCAAGCAGGACGACATCGACGGCCGGATCAGCCAGCTCAAGTCCGAGATCGAGTCCACCGACTCCGACTGGGACCGGGAGAAGCTGCAGGAGCGGCTGGCCAAGCTGGCCGGCGGTGTCGGCGTGATCAAGGTCGGCGCGTCCACCGAGGTGGAGCTCAAGGAGAAGAAGCACCGCATCGAGGACGCCATCTCGGCAACCCGCGCGGCAGTCGAGCAGGGCATCATCGCCGGTGGCGGTGCTGCCTTCATCCACGCCTTGCCGGCGCTGGATGAGCTCACGCTCACCGGCGACGCCGCGACCGGTGTCGCCGTGGTTCGCGAAGCGCTGGTCGAGCCGCTGCGCTGGATCGCTAACAACGCCGGCCTTGAGGGCTACGTGGTGGTCAACAAGGTTCAGCAGCTCGGCAAGACCGAGGGCCACAACTACGGCCTGAACGCAGCGACCGGCGAGTACCAGAACCTGCTCGAGGCGGGCATCGTCGACCCGGTCAAGGTCACCAAGGCGGCGCTGGCCAACGCGGCATCGGTGGCGGCGCTGCTGCTGTCGACCGAGTCGGCCATTGTCGAGAAGCCGGCGGAGTCCGAGCACGAGCAGGCCGGTCACGGGCACTCGCACGGCGGTCACGGCCACAGCCACTAACCGCTCGGCCTGGTAAACACCGGCTAAAGACAGGAACTCCCCGCTCGCATCGTCCGCAATGCGAGCGGGGAGTTCTGTTTGCCGGCCAACCGAAGTGGCCGGCGGTCTGCGGGCCTAGCTGGCTTTGACCTGACCCCGGATCAGTTGGGCGCGCTCCTCGGTCGACTTGCCGCCCCACACGCCGTAGGGCTCGCGGGTCCGCAACGCCCAGTTGAGGCAGGCCTGGGCGACCGGGCAACTGGCGCACACCTGCTTGGCCGCGCGCTCGCGCCGGACCCGGGACGGGCCGCGTTCGTTCTCCGGGTGAAAAAAGGTCGCCGAGTCCAGACCGCGGCAGGCGCCTTGCATCTGCCACTCCCAGTCCGCCGCTCGCGGCGCTGGCAAGCGGGAAACATCCGCCATCGCTACCCTCCGGAAAGTGCTCTGCCCGTATCCCAACCAATTGCGTCGTGCATCGGCTTCAACGAGTCGGCCACCAAGAGGTAACGCTTAGTCACCACTTACCGGATAAACTATTTTCACCGGTCAGTTCGGGCCAGCGGTGCCGATACCGAAGCGCTTCGGAAGCAGGCCGTCGATTGGATTGGTCGGACGCGCGAAGGCAGCGCGTATCGGGTAAATCAGCCAATGCGGTGCAGTCAGCCCAGCCAGGTGGTCGGCCAGGTATCGCCTGTCAGCTCCGGTGAGCTAACGCGTCGGTAAACCCGCGGGCATAGTCCCAGGTGACGTAGGAATCCGGCGTCGGTTCCGCGGCGGGCTCGTGCACGCCGGTACGGCCATTACCGAGCAGGCTGCGCAGGTTGGCTGCCATCAGCGCCCAGGAGAAGTAGTGCTGCTCGCCACAATCGCCACAATCCACGACGATGCCGTGAATAGCGTGCGGGCTGAGCGCCGCTTCGAACTCCGACAGCTCGGCGAGATCCTCAGCTATCTCGCGGCGATCCTGCTCGGTCAGTGGTTCGACCGGGTCCAGGTCGTCAAGCAGGCTGGACGGATCGTTCGGATCGTCCAGGAACGGGTCCAGCGGTCCACCGAGGGGGTCGGGGAAAGAGTCGTGGGACGTCACCCGTTAAAGGTAACGCCCCACGCGCTCTCGGTTACAACCTTCCGGCGAGGAAAAACAGATTTCTGCCGCTATCGCCGCCGGCGCTACAGGTCGGCTATCGCCTCCAGCGGCCTGGTGCGAGCCGCCCGTACCGCCGGCCACAACGCCGCCAGCACGCCGACCAGCGCGGCCAGCACCAGCATCAGCGCGGACTGGCCGAACGGCACCGAGATGTGCTGCAGGCCGCCATCGCGCAGGGTGTGCACGAACAGCGCGCCGAAGCACAGCCCCATGACCACCCCGACGATTGCGCCGAACAGCGCGATCAGCAGCGATTCCAGGTAGATGGTTCGCCGGACCTGCGGGCGTTGCATGCCCACCGCACGCAGCATCCCGATCTCGCGCCGGCGCTCCACGACCGACAGCGCCAGGGTGTTGATGATGCCCAGTACCGCAATCACGATCGCCAGCGCGAGCAACCCGTACAGCACCCCGAGCAGGCCGTTTATCTGCTTGGCCTGGCTGCCCTTGAACTGCTCCCGGTCCTGCACGGTGACCACCAGGTACGGATCGGTGGCCGATTCCAGGGCGGTGCGCAGGGTGCCGAGGTCGGTGCCCGGCGCGGCCCGCACCAGCACCACCTCGTCGGCCAGGTGTTGCTTCGGGGTCACCTGCCGGTAGAAGTCACCGGAGGTCAGCCACGGCCCGAGCAACTGGTTCGGCTGGTAGATCCCGGTCACCGTGAGCGTCTCGGCCGCCCCGTCGAAGGTGGTTACCGCGACCTTGCTGCCGATGCTCCAGTGGTACTTCTGCGCGGTCGGCTGATCGGCCAGCAGGTTGTTGCCGGTCAGGTCTCGCGACCCGGACAGCAGCGTGTAGCGGGCCATCTCGTCCAGCGAACCGTCCACCCCGATGCCCTGGTGGGTGGCACCGTTGAACTTGATATCCAC
>JBDSAN010000357.1:0-9891 GCA_039922115.1 Jatrophihabitantaceae bacterium | reverse complement strand
CAGACGTAGGCCTTGCGCTCGCTCCACGGCTTGCCGTCCGGGTCGGCCGAGGCCCGGTTGTACAGCGTGCGCCGGTTGGCCGGCCAGGCCCAGCCCCATTCCGGTGCCACCCAGGACTGCTCGCTGCCCGGCTTGCGGCGCGCGGCCTGGTTCACCCCGTCGGCGTAGACGCCGGTGTAGATCCAGCAGCCGCCGGACGTCGAGCCGTCCGGCTTCATCTCGTTGAACGTCGACAGTGGCTGGCCGGCCTGGTCCCCGGACAGGTGGAAGCCGTTGATCTCGGCCAGCACCGCCTCGGCCGACGGCTCGCCGTGGGCGTCCACCGGGTAGTCCCAGACCAGGTCCTGGATCGGCTGGTCGCGCTGGTCGGTCGAGCCGGCCAGCCGATCGCGGATCTTGCGGCCCAGATGGTAGAAGAAGTGCAGTTCACTGCGGCAGTCACCCGGCGGTTCGATCGCCTTGTGGTGCCACTGCAGCATCCGCTGGGTCTGGGTGAAGCTGCCGGACTTCTCCACGTGCGAGGCGGCCGGGAAGAAGAACACCTCGGTCCGGATATCGGCGGTGCACAGCTCGCCGGTGGCGATCTCGGGCGAGTCCTTCCAGAAGGTGGCCGACTCGATCAGGTTCAGGTCGCGCACGACCAACCACTTCAGGTGCGACATCGCCAGCCGCTGCAACTTGCCGTGCGCCGAGCCGACCGCGGGGTTCTGGCCGAGCAGGAAGTAACCCTCGACCTTGTCCTCCATCATGTCCAGCACGGTCTGATACGTACCGTGATCGCCGGTCAGTTTAGGCAGGTAATGAAAGGCGAATTCGTTATCGCCGGTGGCCGCCTCGCCCCAGTAAGCCTTGAGCAGGCTGACCGCGTAGGACTCGGCGTTGGCCCAGAACCCCTTCTGCTCGGTGCTGCGGATGGTGTCCAGGTAGCTCGGCAGGTCGTCGTGCTCGCCGGCCTTGGGCATCGGCAGGTAACCGGGCAACAGGTTGAACAGGGTCGGGATGTCGGTCGAACCCTGGATGCTGGCATGCCCGCGCAGCGCCATGATCCCGCCGCCCGGTCGACCGATATTACCCAGCAACAATTGGATAATTGCCGCGCCGCGAATGTACTGCACGCCGACCGTGTGGTGCGTCCAGCCGACCGAATACACCCAGCTGGTGGTGCGCTCGCGGCCGCTGTTGGCCGTCACCGACTCGCACACCCGCAAGAAGTCGGCCGGCGGCACCCCGCACACCTGCTGCACCAGCTCCGGGGTGTAACGGGCGTAATGCCGTTTCAGAACCTGGAAAACGCAGTTCGGGTCGGACAGCGTCTCGTCCCGCCGGACCCGGCCATGGTCCAGCCGGGCACCGTGCCCACCGAGTTCGTGCCCGGCGCCGCGGGCGCCCCGGGATTGCTCGTCCTCCCCCGGGCTGCCCGGCGAACCGGTGCCGTCCTTCGGCGGTGTCCGCTGGCCGGCCGCCGGCAGGTCATCGTCACCGGCGTAGCCCCAGCTGCTCGTGTCATAGGTTCCGGTCTGCGGGTCATAGCCACTGAACACCCCGTCCAGATCACCGGAATCGACGAAGTCCTCGCGCAGGATAGTGGCCGCATTGGTATAGGCGAGCACGTAATCGTGAAAGTATTTCTCGTTCGTCAGGATGTAGTTGACGATGCCGCCGAGCAACGCGATGTCGCTGCCGGCCCGCACCGGCACGTGCTGGTCGGCAACCGCCGAGGTGCGGGTGAAGCGCGGGTCGATGTGGATCACCGTGGCACCGCGCGCCTTGGCCGCCATCACCCACTGGAACCCGACCGGGTGGCATTCAGCCATGTTCGAGCCCTGGATGACGATGCAGTCAGAGTTCTGCAGATCCTGCAGGAAGGAGGTGGCACCGCCACGTCCGAACGAGGCCCCCAAACTGGGGACGGTGGCACTGTGTCAAATACGGGCCTGGTTCTCGATCTGGATCGCGCCCAGTGCGGTGAACAGCTTCTTGATCAGGTAGTTCTCCTCGTTGTCGAGGGTCGCCCCACCGAGGCTGGCGATGCCGAGCGTGCGCCGCAACGGGCGTCCGTGCTCATCGGCCTGCTGCCAGGTTGCGGCCCGGCTGGCGACCACCCGATCAGCGATCATGTCGGTGGCCTGCTCCAGGTCCAGCGATTCCCACTCGGTGCCGCCCGGGCGCCGGTACAGCATCGCGGTCTGCCGGCCGGGTGAGTTAACCAGTTGCTCGCTGGCCGAGCCCTTCGGGCACAGCCGGCCCCGGCTGACCGGCGAGTCCGGATCGCCCTCGATCTGGATTACCTTCTCGTCCTTGACGTAGACCTTCTGGCCGCAGCCGACCGCGCAATACGGGCAGATGCTGGCCACCACCCGGTCGGCGGTCTCGGTCCGGGCCGTCCAGTCCGCGGTGTGCTGGGAGCGGACCGCTGAGCCCCGCCCGAGCGGATCGGTGCCG
The DNA here is from genome assembly GCA_039922115.1 of Jatrophihabitantaceae bacterium. GTDB lineage: Bacteria > Actinomycetota > Actinomycetes > Mycobacteriales > Jatrophihabitantaceae > Jatrophihabitans_A. Next base: position 7,449 of record JBDSAN010000357.1, on the reverse strand, counting down.
CGCAACTGGCGCAACACCGGCCAGCTCAGCCCAGACCGCACAGTCTTGCCCAGATCCATCGGCACACCCCTTCGGCGAATCAGGGCAAGCCTACTAACCCGGCAAGGCTCGGCTCCGGGCGCTGGCTGGCAAAAGCCGCTGGCCGTGCGGGATCGGCCGGTTCGAGGTGACCTTGGACCCTTCTGCACCGGCATGGACTGATCGAGCATGGGTAGACAGGCAACTGCACACCTCGACGAAAGCTGGATGCCATGGCTCAGCCGACAGCCACTCATCGCCTGCCGTTGCACACTGCTGCCGCGCAGGCCCTGCTCGCGCCCTCGGTGCACAACACCCAGCCCTGGCGGTTCGTGCTGACCGACGATGCGCTGGAGATCCACGCCGACCGCAGCCGGCAACTGCGGGTGCTCGACCCGACCGGCCGGCAGCTGCTGATCAGCTGCGGCTGCGCCCTGTTCAACGCCCGGGTTTCGCTGGCCAGGCAGGGATTCCAGGCCATCGTCGAGCGGCTGCCGGACCCGCGACGGCCGGACCTGCTGGCCCGGCTAACACTGCCACCGGACCCGAGCGACTGGGTCGAGTTCGGTGAGCTGGACCCCTACATCGTCAACCGGCAGACCAACCGGCGCCGCTACGAGGACGAGGATGTTCCGGCCGGCGTGCTGCACGAGCTGATCGGAGCCGTCGAAGCTGAGCAGGCCAGGCTGATCGAGGTCAACTCGCTGGAGCACCGGCTCGCCGTCGCCCGGCTGAGCCAGCAGGCCGACACGCTGGAAAACGCCGATCCGGCCTATCGGGCCGAGCTGCGGGCCTGGACCTCCGACGACCCACGCCGGCCGGACGGGGTGCCGGCGATGGCGGTGCCCCACGTGACCGGCAACGCCCACGATGACGTGCCGATCCGGGACTTCGATACCCGAGGGATGGGCTGGCTGCCCACCGAGACCCGGTCGGCATTGCAGCAGTGCCTGCTGATCCTGGGTACCGATGCCGACAGCGAGCTGAACTGGTTGCGCGCCGGCGAGGCGCTGGAACGGCTGTGGCTGCTGGCGACCCAGCTCAACTACGTGGTGAGCCTGTTCACCCAGGTGATCGAGCTGCCACACACCAGGGAGCGGCTGCGCGCCGAACTCTCACTGGGCATGCAGCCACACATCCTGCTGCGGGTCGGTCGGGCTTCGCGAACCTCGGCATCGATGCGGCGCAAGCTGGTGGACGTGCTCACCGAGCAATAGCCGGCCGCGCTCGCTTTGCCTTGCGGCTGCGGATGAATCGGGTCCTTGGACCCTGCCCAGGCTCCGGTAGGCCGACAAGGATCGAGGTACCGGATCGAGGTAATCGGCCCGGTCGCAGGTTCAGCCTCGAGCATCGGGAGAAGCTATGAAAGCCCTCGTCTACCACGGTCCTGGTCGCCATTCCTGGCAGGACGTCGCCGAGCCGAGCATCGTCGACGCCGACGACGCCATTGTCCGGATCGATGCGGTCACCATCTGCGGCACCGACCTGCACATCCTCAAGGGTGATGTCGCTGACGTCACGCCGGGCCGGGTGCTCGGACACGAGGCGGTCGGCATCGTCGAGCAGATCGGCAGCGGGGTCCGCAACGTCGCGGTCGGCGATCGGGTGCTGGTCTCCTGCATCTCGCCGTGCGGACGCTGCAGCTACTGCCGGACCGGCAGCTACGGCCAGTGCCGCAATGGCGGTGGCTGGATCCTCGGCCACCTGATCGACGGCACCCAGGCCGAGTACGTCCGGGCGCCGTTCGCCGACAACGCGCTGTACAAGCTGCCGAGTTCGATCAGCGACGAGGCCGCGCTGCTGCTGGCCGACATCCTGCCGACCGCTTACGAGGTGGGCGTGCTCAACGGCCAGGTACGGCCTGCTGACACCGTGGTCGTGGTAGGCGCTGGCCCGGTCGGGTTGGCCGCTATCACCACCGCGAAGCTGTTCAGCCCGGCCCGGATCGTGGCGATCGACCTGGCCACCTCCCGGCTCGATGCCGCCAAGCAACTCGGTGCCGATATCACCCTGCAGTCCGGCAACGATCCGCAGGCAGCGATCGCCGAGCTGACCGATGGCCTCGGCGCGGACGTGGTGATCGAAGCCGTTGGCGTGCCGGAGACCTTCGAGCTGTGCACCCGGCTGGTCCGGCCGGGCGGGCACGTGGCCAACGTCGGGGTGCACGGCAAGCCGGCCACCCTGCACCTGGAAGAGCTATGGATCAAGAACATCACGATCACCACCGGCCTGGTCGATGCCTACTCGACGCCGACCCTGCTCACCATGCTCGCTTCGGGCCAACTGGACACGGCCGGCTTCATCACGCACCGGTTCGGGCTCGGCGAGATGCTCGAGGCCTACGACGTGTTCGGCCAGGCCGCCGACACCGGTGCGCTGAAGGTGGCGCTGTTCCGCACCTGAGCGGGCCAGCGCAGTCCGACCGAGGAGGGTGAGATGAACCGCCGCAGCCGCTCGACCGTCAGCCGATCGATCGTTACCGCCATCGCTGACCAGGGCGCCCTGCCGGTGCTGGAATGGGTCGCCGCGCTGGCGCTGACCGGCGACCGGATCCGGATCGTGCACGTCTATGACCCGATGCCCTACACCACGGTCGACTGGCAACTGCCGGTCGATGACGACGCGCTGGTCTACCCGGCCGCGGCCCGGCACACCGCCGATGCGGCCCGCCGGCTCAAGCACGCTCGACGCGACCTGCGGATCGAGGCTGAGATCCTGCGCTGCGCGGCTGATCGAGGGCTGCTGCAGGCCGCGGTCGGGGCGGACCTGCTGATCGTCGGAACCCCGCACAATCCAGCCAGCTTCGGCATGCTCGCCCACCTGTCGGTGAGCTCGCCGTGCCCGGTGCTCGTGGTCGGCGACCAGCATCCGCCGGCGGTCCCCAGCCACGCCGCGAGCACGGTGATGTTGCATGATCGCTCCTCAGACCAGCAGTTGCTCGCGGTCGCCTTCGCCGACGCTGCCGCCCGCAGGCGTGACCTGATCGTGCTGCAACCGTGGCGAGCGCCGGTGGGCATCGGGCTGGTTTATGCCGAGACCGAAAAGCAGAAGCAGGTCGATGAGATGCTTATCGGCTGGTGCGAGCGCTACCCGGCCGTCGCGGTGTCGGTCGAGCTTCGACTCGGCGATACCGCCGCGGTGCTGCGCGAGCACGCCAGCGATCAGGCTCCGCTGCTCATGGGAGTCCAGGCCGACTCCGATCCGACCAACCTCGACCCAGCGGTGGCCCAAGCCCTACGAGTGCGCAGCGGGCCGATCCTGCTGGTGCCGCTAGCAACTGCCGAGGATGGCCCCGACGCGGTCGACGTGCCGCCCGGTTATCCAGAGCCCGACGCGGCGCTGCCGCAAACCCGAGCCGAACGGCCTTCAGCGCCACTGGTGCCTGACCCGGTCGGTACCTGACGACGAAAGGCCTGTGAGATGAAGATGATTCGGTGGTTCTCCGAGGTCGGCCTGGCCGACACCGACTCGGTAGGCGGCAAGGGTGCCAACCTCGGCGAACTGACCAAAGCCGAGCTGCCGGTGCCGGCCGGCTTCGTGGTTACCGGGCAGGCCTACCTGGCGGCGCTGGACGGCTCGGGCGCCAGGGTGCGGCTGCAACAACTGCTGACCGACCTGGACGCCGACGACCTGGCCAGCCTCGCCCAGACCCAGCAGGCCGCCGCGGAGCTGATCACCGCGATCGAGATTCCTGCTGGAATGGCTGACGAAATATGCACTGCCTACCGCGCGCTCGGTGATCAGGCCAGCGTCGCGGTGCGGTCCTCGGCGACCAACGAGGACAGCGGTGACAGCTCGTTCGCCGGCATGAACGCCACCTTCACCAACGTCACCGGCGATGCGCAACTGCTCGATCGGATCAGGCGATGCTGGGCTTCGCTGTATGGCGAACGAGTGCTCGCCTACCGCGCCCAGGGCAAGCTGGACGACGAGCCGGTGATCGCGGTGATCGTCCAGCAGATGATCAATTCCCGCTGCTCCGGCGTGATGTTCACCGCCGATCCGGCCACCGGCGCGCGCGACCGGATGGTCATCGAGGCTGTTCTGGGTCTCGGCGAGGCGATCGTCAGCGGGATGGTCGAGCCGGACACCTACCTCATCGACAAGGCCGGCCCCGCCCTGCTGTCGGCCCGGCAGGGCCAGCAGAAGTTCCAGATCGTGCGTGGCAGCGACGGGACTGACCAGCAGCTGGACCTGGCCCCGCAGGACGGCTACCGGCGGGTGCTCACCGATGCCGAGGTGCTCTCGATCGCCGAACTCGGCCTGGCTGTCGAGCGGCACTACGGCTGCCCGCAAGACATCGAATGGGCAATGGCGGACGGCCAAACCTACCTGGTGCAGTCCCGTCCGATCACCACCCTGGGACGTGGGCCGGCCGCTGGTGCCGGCCCGGCCGAGCCGGACGTGCTGATCAGCGGCTTGGCTGCCTCGGTGGGCAGCGCCAGCGGCACGGTGCGGATTCTCACCTCGCCGGCCGATCAGGCCAGGCTGCTCGATGGCGAGGTGCTGGTGGCGCCGATGACCAGCCCGGACTGGGTGCCGGCGATGCGGCGCGCCTCGGCACTGGTCACCGACGGTGGCGGCATGACCTGCCACGCGGCGATCGTGTCCCGCGAGCTCGGATTGCCCTGCGTGGTCGGCACCCACTCGGCCACCAGCACGCTGGTCGATGGCCAGCTGGTCACCGTGGACGGGCACGCCGGCAAGGTCTATGCCGGCCGGCTGATCGAGCCCGCTGCCAGCGCCCCGGTGGCCCGACCGGTCGCTGCGATGCCGCTGGGCACCCGGGTCTATGCCAACCTGGCGGTCGCCGAGCATGCCGAGCAGGTCGCGGCCTTGCCGGTGGACGGGGTCGGCCTGCTGCGGGCGGAGTTCATGGTTGCCGACGCGCTCGGCGGGGTGCATCCCCGGCTGCTCATGCAGCAGGGCCGCCAGCAGGAATTCATCGACGCGATGTCGCGGTCGCTGCTCACGATCACCCGCGCCTTCGAACCGCGCCCGGTGGTCTATCGCAGTATCGACTTCCGCACCAACGAGTTCCGCGGCCTGGCCGGCGGTGCGGAGTTCGAGCCGATCGAGCAGAACCCGATGATCGGCTACCGCGGCTGTTACCGCTATGTCGATCAACCTGACCTGTTCGAGCTCGAACTCGACGTGCTCGGCCGGGTGTATCGCCAGACACCTAACCTGCGGTTGATGATTCCGTTCGTGCGTACCGCCTGGGAGTTGCAGCGCTGCCTGGACCTGATCCGGGCGCATCCGGACGTGCGCGACATCGGCGTCTGGGTGATGGCCGAGGTGCCGTCGGCCGCCTACTGGATTCCCACCTACGCGGCAATGGGAATCGAGGGTGTCTCGATCGGCAGCAACGACCTCACCCAGCTGGTGCTCGGGGTCGATCGGGATTCCGAAGTGTGCGCCGAGCTGTTCGATGAGGCCGACCCGGCGGTGCTGGACTACATCAGCAGGATCGTGCAGGCCTGCCAGGAGTCCGGCATCAGCTCCTCGCTGTGCGGGCAGGCGCCGTCCAACCGTCCCGAGTTCGCTGAGTACCTGGTTCGGCTGGGCATTACCTCGATCTCGGTGAATCCCGATGCGGTGGACGCGGTTCGCAATTGCATTGCCAGTGCCGAACACCGGTTGCTGCTGGAATTCAGCAACATCCACCATGGTCCGGCGATGCCGGTGCCGGCCCGGCACCCGCTGCGTAACGTCCAGCCGATGCCGGCCCGCGGCTGAGCCAGGTTCGGTCGGGCCTGCCGGTCCAATGCCGAGAAAGGCAGTAGCGGTGAAGCGTGCTTCGCTTCGCCGCTACTGCCTTCCGGCGAGCGGGGGTGGTCAGTCCCCGCTCCTTCAGATGGTCAATGGTTACCAGCTGGTTCGCGAAGCGTCCGGACCGCCTGCTCCGGTCGCAGCGCGGCGGCCGCCAGCCGGATCTTGGCGTCCACCACCAGGAATTGCTCGGCACGGCAGATCACCGGGTTGAGGTCGATCTCGGCCAGTTCGGGCAGGTCCTCGATCAGGTAGGAGAAGCGCACCAGCAGTTCGGCCAGCGCCGCTCGCGACACCGGTGGCCGGCCGCGGTAGCCGTCCAGCAGCCGGCCGAACCGCAACTGGGCGATCATCGCGCGGGCATCCGGCTCGGCCAGCGGCGCCAGCCGGAAGGCACGCTCGCCCAGCAGGTCGGCGAAGATGCCGCCGGCACCAACCATCAGCACCGGGCCGAACTGCGGGTCCTGCAAGCCACCCAGGATCAGCTCGGTACCGGCACCGACCATCGGTTGGACCAGCAGCGGACCGGACTGGCGCCGGCGCAGCTGGCTGACGGCCAGCCGCAGCTCCCGGGACGTGCGCAGGCCGGTGCGCACGCCGCCGACCTCGCTCTTGTGCACGGTCGCATCGGCCAGCTTCAGTGCCACCGGAAAGCCCAGCTCATGTGCCGCGACCAGCGCCTCGTCCACCGATTCGACCACTCGCTGCGGGCAGATCTCGATGCCGTAGCCGACCAGCAACCGGGCCGCGTCAGCGGCCGGCAGCCAGCCGGCGGCACCGGCGTCATAGTCATCGGCATCGAAGTTGGCGGCATCGAGGCTGTCAGCGTCGTAGCCCTCGGCGCAGATCACCCCGTGTTGCTCGGCACGTTCGGCCAGCTCACTGACGATCGCGCGGGTAGCGGCGACCTCAAGCCCGGCCGGCCGGACCGGCGGCTGCGGCGGGTTGGCGCGGATCCGGGCGTAGCGCCAGGCCTGGCCCAGCGCGGCAGCGGCCGGTTCGGGAAAGGCGAACAGCGGCACCGGCCGGCCGGCCGGTTCCAGCCGCAGGGTGGCCGATTCACCGCCCACCTGGGCCACCACCAGCGGCGTGTCACCGGCCTGCGCGGCACGTCCCAATGCTGCGATGATCTCGTCCCGTTCGGCGATCAGGGTCTCGGTGAACACCCCGAGCACGGCATCGAGCTCGCTGGATCGGATCAGTGCCTCGACCGCGCGCTGCACCTGGGCAGGTTGGGCACCGGCACCGAGATCGACCGGATTCTGGGTCGACGCCGCCGCTGGCACCTCCAGCGCCAGCTCGGCCCGCAGCTCGTCACTGAGCCGGATGACCTGCAGGCCGGCCGCGCTCGCGGTGTCAGCGGCCAGGATGCCGGGACCGCCGGAGTTGCCGACGATGGCGACTCGTGGTCCGGCGAGCAGCGGCAGGTCGGCCAGTAGCCGCACCGTGTCGATCAGTTGCGGCATCGTCTCGACCCGGAGCACCCCGGCCTGGGTGAACAGCGCATCGACCACCACATCGGAGGCAGCCGCGGCCGCGGTGTGCGACTGACCGGCCCGCCGGCCGGCCTCGGATCGGCCAGCCTTGATCGCGACGATCGGCTTGCGCTGGGCTACCCGCCGCGCGATCCGGGCGAACTTGGCGGGATTGCCGAACGAT
>JBDSAN010000356.1:0-13596 GCA_039922115.1 Jatrophihabitantaceae bacterium | reverse complement strand
CCGCGGTGACGGCATCGCCTTCGAGGCCGGCCAGATCGGCAAGGGCCCGGTCGCGGCCTGCTGGGACTGGGTGGATGGCACGCTGCCGGAATACGACCGGTTCTCGATGGAGCAGCTGTACTTCCCGCCGGGCCTCGGCACCATCCTGGCGCAGGTGCCGGACGCGGTCGGGCCGAGCTGGTTCGGCAAGGAAAAGAAGGAGATCATGCGTCGTTGGAAGTCTTGGCTGACCATCTTCACGATGTCGGAGGACGACAACGAGGGTGTGTTCGGACCGCCGCCGGAGACCGGCAACTCGATGCGGGTGTCCCAGCAGATGTTCGGCCTCGGTCCGTTGAGCTACCGGCCCACCGAGAACACCTGGAATGGCTGGAACAAGTCCGACGCCGCGGTCAAGAGCATCCTGGAGAAGGACGGCCTGGCGCGGGTGATGCCGTGGACCAATGATGTGGTGGGCGCCTACACCGTGCACCCGTTGGCCTCCTGCCGGATCGGTGACGACCCGCAGACCTCGGCGCTGGATGACAACCACGAGTTGCGTGGCCACCCGGGCATCTTCGTCACCGACGGCTCGGCCGTTCCCGGCGCGCTCAACGTCAATCCGGCAATGACCATCGCGGCATTGGCCGAGCGGGCGATGCCGGCGATCGTGCGCAGCGCGCGGGCTCGCGGTATCGATGTCAGCTATGGGGCGCCGACTCCCGAGGGTGCCACCAGCAGCCGCAAGGACATCCTCCAGGCCGCGCAGCGGGTGCTGGCCGACTGATGACCAGCAGCCCGACTCGGAAGGCACGCAGGACTCCGGTCGCGAACAGGCTGATGCGTTCTGCGTTGCGGCGCTCACCGGATCAGATCCGCTACATCACCCCGGTGCGGTCCCGCTCGGCTACCCCGTTGCATGCGCTGGTTTACCAGCAGGCCGAGCGGGACTTCGGACTGATCGCGCCGCCGCTGGCGCTGCACTCGCCAGCGACCGGCCCGATGACGGCCAGCTGGCTGATGCTGCGCGAGACGCTGGTGGCTGACGGGCATGCCGACCGGGCCGCCAAGGAAGTGGTGGCGGCCGCGGTCTCGCTCAGCAACGCCTGCCCGTACTGCATCGAGGTGCACGCCGCCGCGGTGCAGGGACTCGCCGGCCAAGCCAGCGCCAGCGCGATCAGTGGTGATCGGCTGGACTCGATCGCCGACGAGCAGCACCGGGCGCTGGCCGGCTGGGCCCGCGCCGCCCGGCAACGGCACGCGCGCAACCCGCAGCCGTTCACTGCCGAGCAGGCTCCCGAGCTGATCGGGGTGGCGGCGACCTTTCACTACCTGAACCGAATGGTCAATATTTTCCTGGCCGAATCGCCGTTGCCGGCCGCGCTACCGCCGTCAGCCCGCAACCGGGCCGGCCGGCTGTTGGGTTGGTACATGAGTAGCACCGCTGGCCAGCCGCATCCACCGGGCGACTCGCTGCCGCTGTTGCCGGCCGCTGACGTCCCGCCTGACCTGGCCTGGGCCTATCCCGCGCCAACCATCCGGGCGGCTTTCGCCCGTGCCAGCCAGGCGATCCAGCGGGCCGGCGAGCAGCACCTGCCGGACCGGGTACGCGAACTCGTGCAGCAGACGCTGACCGGTTGGGACGGCACCGAACCCGGTCTGGACCAATCCTGGCTGCGCGAGCTGCTGGCCGAGCTACCGTCCAGCGAGCAGGCAGCCGGCCGGCTGGCCTTGCTCACCGCACTGGCTTCGTATCGGGTCGACAAGGCAACCATCGAGAATTTTCGGGTCTCGGCACCGTCGGACGAGGCGCTGATCAGCGCCACCTCGTGGGCTAGCCTGGCCGCCGCTCGGCACGTGGCAAGTTGGCAATTGCCTTACTAAAGCAGGACGATCTGGTGTTTGCTTTACTGAGTTAGCAGCCGAGCAACATCAGAGATGCCACGAAATCCGGCAGATCGCATTCTTGCAGTACCTCCACGGACCAGCTCGGTGCTTGCTTGTCGCAATCCAGCGATGACACCCGGGACGTCTCCGAACTCCGTCAGCCGACATTGCACGTGCGCGAAGGGTGAATCATGCTTGTTTCCCGAGTACCACTGCGAAAGCTAGTGCCTGCGCTAGTGGCCGCCCTGGTCCTGATCACGCTCTATTTCGTAGCAGAGAGCGAGGTCACGGTTTCTGGTGCCGACCAGGTGGCAACTCAGTACAAGTTCAACGAGATGCCGATCGCCTTGCCAGCCGGTTACAACGACCAGAAGATGAACACGGTCCGCGTGGTCAACCCGGCCTACAAGAAGATCTCCGCCTGGATCTCCTCGGTCGGCGCGAGCATCGCGATGAACGACCTGACCGGCCACGGCCGCTCGGACGGCATGTGCATCGTCGACACCCGCACCAACGATGTGATCGTCACCTACACGCCGACCGCACCGGCCGCCGACCAGTTCACGCCGTTCGTGCTGGACGCCTCGCCGCTGCCGATCGACAACACGATGGCGCCCACCAACTGCACGCCCGGTGACTACAACGGTGACGGCCGGATGGACATCCTGGTGACCTACTGGGGCCGTACCCCGATCCTGTTCCTGGCCAAGTCCGACGCGACCACCGTGGCCAACTCCTCCTACGTGCCGCAGGAGCTGGTTCCCTACAACTCGGTGGACGGCAAGTACCACGGGCCCCGCTGGAACACCGACGCCGCTTACGTGGGCGACCTGGACGGCGACGGGCACCCGGACATCATCATCGGCAACTACTTTCCGGACTCCGATGTGCTCGATCCGAACGGGCTGAACAACGTCAGCATGAACACCTCGCTGTCTAGCGCCCGCAACGGCGGCGGCGATCACGTGCTGCGCTGGTACAAGGCAACCTCGGGCACCAAGCCGACCGCGTCCTACGTCCAGGAAGAGAAGAGCATCGCCTTCCACGACTCGACCGGCTGGGCGCTGGCGATTGCCGGCGCTGACCTGACCGGGTCGGGCCTGCCGGATATCTACATCGCCAACGACTTCGGGCACGGGCACCTGCTGTACAACGTCTCCACCCCTGGCCACATCAAGTTCGAGACGGTGAAGGGCCAGCGCACGCCGACCACCCCGAAGTCCTTCGTGCTCGGCAACGGCTCGTTCAAGGGCATGGGCGTCGACTTCGGCGACCTGACGCACAGCGGCAAGTTCGACATCACGGTCAGCAACATCACCACCAAATGGGGCCTGCAGGAAAGCAACTTCGTGTTCATCAACCAGGCCAAGAGCCAGGCTGACATGAAGAACAAGCTGGATCAGGGCATCGCGCCGTTCACCCAGGAAGCCGAGAAGTACGGGATGGCCTGGACCGGTTGGACCTGGGACGTCAAGATGGGCGACTTCCTCAACGACGGCAACCTGTCAGTCATCCAGACCGACGGCTTCGTCAAGGGCAATATCGATCGGTGGAACTGGCTGCAGGAGATGGCCATGACCAACGACGACCTGCTGAGCAACCCGGCCATGTGGCCGAACGTCCAGCCCGGCGACGACATCGCCGGCCACCAGGCTTTGGCCTTCTACGCAAAGACCTCCAACGGTCGCTACGTCAACATCAGCAAGCAGCTGGGCATCGCGGTGGAAACTCCCACCCGGAGCATCGCCACCGCTGACACCACCGGCACCGGCGCGCTCGACTTCGCGGTCGCCCGGCAGTGGGGTCCGCCGGTCTTCTACGCCAACACCGCGGCGAACAAGGGTGATTACCTCGACCTGCGGCTCTACCGGCCGGCTACCGGCAGTACTGCCAGTACCGGTCTGGCCAACATCGGAACACCTGCCTACGGCGCCCAGGTCACGGTGACCACGCCGAGCGGCAGCCAGGTATCCCAGCTCGACGGTGGCAGCGGCCACGGCGGCTACCGCAGCTTCGAGGTGCACTTCGGCCTCGGCTCCTACATGGGCGAAGCTTCGGTTCACCTGCAGTGGCGTGACGTGAACGGCCAACTGCACGAACAAACCACCAAGCTGATGCCAGGTGTGCACAGCCTGGTTCTCACCGACACCGCACAGGAAGTGTCCAGCCGATGACCTCAACAGTCACCAAATCAGCCGCCGGCACCAGCCCGCTGACAACTCCGCCGGTTGCGGGTACGCCGGCCGCGGCTGTCAAGCCGAAGCCAGATCCGCGCTACATCGCGCTGCGTAACTTCGCGGTATCCATCAGCGTGCTGAACATCTTCGGCTACACCATGCTGGGCTTCGAGCAGCCCTGGCTCTGGCCGATCCTGGCGGTGCTCACCGGCTATGCCTGCGAGCTGGGGTTCGAGACGATCAGTGCCTGGGTCTACCAGCGTCAACCCGGCTATCGGGGCAATGGCATCCGCGGCGTCTACGAGGCCCTGCTGCCATCGCACATCACCGCGCTCGCGGTAAGCATGCTGCTCTACTGCAACAACCAGTTCTGGCCGGTGATGTACGGGATCGTGGTCGGGGTCGGTGCCAAGCACGTGCTGCGGGCCCCGGTCAACGGCCGGATGCGGCACTTCATGAACCCGTCCAACCTCGGTATCACCGCGGTGCTGCTGACCTTCCCGCGCTGGTGCAGCATCGCTCCGCCTTACCAGTTCAGCGAGAACGCCAACACCTACTTCCGGATCATGATCCCGCTGATCATCGCCACCTCCGGGACGGTCATCAACGCGATGCTGACCCGAAAGGTACCGCTGATCGTCGGCTGGATGGGCGGCTTTGCCATCCAGGCCTTCGTCCGGCACTGGATCTGGCACGTGTCGCTGTTCTCAGCGCTCGGCGCCATGACCGGAATCGCCTTTGTGCTGTTCACCAACTACATGATCACCGACCCCGGCACCACGCCGTTCAAAGCCCGCAGCCAGTTCATGTTCGGGTCCTCGGTCGCACTGGTCTACGCGGTCATGATGCAGGCCAATATCGTCTACACCCTGTTCTTCGCGACCACCTTCGTCTGCGCGATGCGCGGGCTGGGCTGGTGGGGTGCGCACTTCGTCGGCAAGTACAAGCAACAGCGCGCGGCAACCAGTGAGAACTCCGAGCAGGCTCCAATCAACGCAGCAGCGGCGGTGGCGGGAACAGTATGACGAAGCACAGAATCGCGGTGGTCGGCATCTCATGCCGCTACCCAGACGCAAATTCGCCAACTGAACTATGGGAGAACGTGCTCGCCGGCCGCCGGGCCTTCCGGACCCTGCCGGACGAGCGGATGAACAAGGACGACTACTACTCAGCTGATCCGAGCGCGCCGGACCGGTTCTACTCCAGCAAGGCCGCGGTGATCGAGGGCTTCGAGTTCGACCGGGTGCACTACCGGGTGGCCGGTAGCACCTACCGGGCCACCGACCTGACCCACTGGCTGGCCCTGGACACCGCTGCCCGAGCGCTGGCGGATGCCGGCTTTCCCGAAGGGGACGGGCTGAACCGCAAGAACACCGGGGTGGTCATCGGCAACAGCCTGACCGGCGAGTTCAGCCGGGCCAGCATCATGCGGCTGCGCTGGCCGTACGTGCGTCGTACGGTCGGTGCCGCGCTGCGCGAGCAGGGCTGGGACGATGCCGCACTGGATGGCTTCATGGCCGAACTGGAAGTTCGCTACAAGCAGCCGTTCGCCCCGATCGACGAGGACACCCTTGCCGGTGGGCTGGCCAACACCATCGCCGGCCGGATCTGCAATCACTACGACTTCGCCGGCGGCGGTTACACCGTCGATGGAGCCTGCTCGTCCTCGCTGCTGTCGGTATCGACCCTGTGCACCGCGCTGGCCGAGGGACACCTGGACACCGGCATCGCCGGCGGGGTGGACCTGTCCATCGACCCGTTCGAGGTCATCGGGTTCGCCAAGACCGGCGCGCTGGCCAAGGGCGAGATGCGGGTTTACGACAAGAATTCCAATGGATTCTGGCCCGGCGAGGGCTGCGGCATGCTGGTGCTGATGCGCGAGCAGGACGCGATCGAGCAGCACCGCAAGATCTACGCGACGATCGTCGGCTGGGGTTACTCCTCCGACGGCAAGGGCGGCATCACCCGTCCGGAGGCGGCCGGTCACGAGCTGGCGATTGCCCGCGCCTACCAGGTGGCCGGGTTCGGAATCGACACGGTCGGCTACCTGGAAGGTCACGGCACCGGCACCGCGGTCGGCGACGCCACCGAGATCCAGGCGCTCACCGGAGCGCTGCGGGCGGCCAACCCGGACGGCGCACCGACCTACCTGTCCACGCTCAAGGGCAACATCGGCCACACCAAGGCGGCGGCCGGTGTCGGCGGGCTGATCAAGGCGATCCTGGCCGTGCACCACCAGGTGATCCCGCCTGCCACCAGCCACATCGATCCGCACCCGACGCTGCTGGGCGACCGGCCGGCGCTGCGGGTCCCGTCCGAACCGCAGCTGTGGCCGGTCGAGCACCCGGTACGGGCCGGGGTGTCCTCGATGGGCTTCGGCGGCATCAACACGCACGTGGTCATCGAGCAGGCCGCGGTCGAGCGCCGGTCCGAGATCAGCGCCGACGTGCACCAGCTGGTCAACTCCCGGCAGGACTGCGAGCTGCTGCTCATCGATGCCGACAGCACCGCTGACCTGCGTGGCCAGGCGGCCAGCCTGGCCGCGATGTGTGCCCGATTGTCCTTTGCCGAGCTGGCAGATCTCAGTGCCAGCTTGCAGTCCCAGCTGGCCGACCGGCCGATCCGGGCCGCGGTGCTGGCCAGCAGTCCAGAGGTGGCCGAGGCTGGCTTCAGCCGGCTGCTGGTTTTGCTGGACAACGGTGCCCGCAGCGCGCTCGATGCCACCGGCAACGTGTTTCTCGGCAGCGCCGGGGCCCCGCCCCGGATCGGCTTCCTGTTTCCCGGCCAAGGTGCCGGCCGGCGTGGTGACGGCGGTGCGATCCGCCGCCGGTTCACCGAGGTGGACGAGCTGTACCGCCGCCAGCAACTGCCGACCGATGGCGATCTGGTCAACACCGCAATCGCGCAGCCGCGAATCGTCACCTCATCGGTGGCCGGCCTGCGGCTGCTTTCCCGGCTGGGCATCCTGGCCACCGCGGCCGTCGGGCACAGCCTGGGCGAGATCACCGCGCTGCACTGGGCCGGCGCGCTCGACGAGGATGGCCTGCTGTCCATTGCCTCTTCGCGCGGCCGGATCATGGCCGAGCTGAACGGCGCCAACGGCGCGATGGCCAGCATCGTGGCACCGGCTGAGGAGGTTCAGCCGCTGCTGGCCGGCAGCCCGGTCGTCATCGCCGGCTACAACAGCCCGAAGCAGACCCTGATCTCCGGGCCGGCCGAGGCTGTCGACGAGGTCTGCGCGAGCGCTGTGGCACAGGGCCTGAACGCGATGCGGATCGCGGTCTCGCACGCCTTTCATTCCGACCTGGTTGCCCCGGCAGCCGGCACGCTGGCCGAGGTGCTGGCGAGCAAGCGGTTCGGCCCGCTCACCGGCCGGGTGCTGTCCACGGTGACCGGCCAGCAGCTTGCTGCCGACACCGACCTGCCGGCCCTGCTATCGGAGCAGGTCCGCGCACCGGTCCGGTTCGCCGAGGCGGTCAGCCAGCTGGCCGGCGAGGTCGACCTGCTGCTCGAGGTGGGACCGGGACGGGTGTTGCGCACCCTTGCCAGCGATATCGCGCCGCTGGTCCCCACCGTCTCGGTGGAGACCGACAGCCCGTCGCTGTCCGGCCTGTTCCGGGCGGTGGCAACGGCCTACGTGCTCGGCGCCCGGATCGATCACTCGGTGCTGTTCGAAGGTCGGTTTAGCCGCCCGCTGCCACTGGACAAGGAATTCCGGTTCTTTGCCAGCCCATGCGAGCAGGCACCTGCTGACGAGTTGGGCGGCCGGGCGCCGGTGCCACACCACGCGCCGGTGCCAGCGCCACGCGCTGTAGCCACCGCGCAACCGGCCGGCGCGGTGCTAGCGGCACCGAGTTCGTCCGAGCCTGCGGCCGGTGCGCTGGAGGTGCTGCGCCGGCTGGCTGCCGAGCGTGCCGAGCTGCCGCTTGAGGCAGTCAGCGCCAACAGCAACCCGCTGGACGAGCTGCACCTCAGCTCGATCACGGTCGGCCAGATCGTGAACCAGGCCTCGCGTGAGCTGGGCCTGGTGGCCCCGGTTGCCACCTCGTCCTACGCCACCTCGACGCTGGCCCAGCTGGCCCAGATGCTTGAGGATCTGGGTGAAAGCGCGGTGCCCGGTGAGCAGAACCTGACCGCGGCGCCCGGGGTCGGCCCGTGGGTGCGTCCGTTCGCGGTGGAGTGGTTGCCAGGGCCTGCCCTGCCGGCCGCGCCGGCGGCCAAGTCGGCCGGCAGCTGGCAGCTGTTCGCTACCGAGCGGCATCCGGTGGCAACGCAGTTGCAGCAAGCGCTGCAGGCCGCCGACGTCGGCGACGGGGTGCTGCTGTGCCTACCGGCCGACTGCGACGAGCGGCAGGTCGGGCTGATGTTGCAGGCGGCCCGGGCTGCTCTGGCCGCACCGCCGCCGGCCAGGTTCGTGGTGGTCGGGGATCGGCGCGGGGCGGCCGGGCTAGCCAAGACGCTCTGCCTGGAGGCGCCGAGCGTGACCACCACGGTGGTCAGCCTGCCGTTGCCGGTGGACCTGCCGGCCGATCGGGTGAGCGAGGCGGTCGCTCGGATCGTGGCCGAGGTGGCAACCACCCAGGGCTTCCGGGAGGTTCGCTACCAGGCCGACGGCAGCCGGCAGTTGCCGGTGCTCAGCCCGATGCAACTGGCCGCACCAGCTGACCGACGACCGGTGCTCGACTCCAGCGACGTGTTGCTGGTGACCGGTGGTGGCAAGGGAATCACCGCCGAGTCGGCCCTGGCCATCGCCCGGGACACCGGCGCGGCGATCGGGCTGCTCGGCCGCTCGGACCCGCAACAGGACAGCGAGCTCAAGGCGAACCTGCTGCGAATGGCCGAAGCTGGCGTGCGCTTCTGCTACGTCGCGGCCGATGTCACCTCAGCTGATGAGGTGAAGTCCGCGGTCGGTGAGATCCGAGCCAACCTCGGCAACGTCACCGCGATCCTGCACGGCGCCGGTCGCAACGAGCCGGGCTCGCTCACCTCGCTCACCGAATCGGCTTTCGAGCGCACCTTGGCGCCGAAGATCGCCGGGCTGGAAGCGGTGCTGGAAGCGACCGATCCGGGCTCGTTGAAGCTGCTCGTCACCTTCGGCAGCATCATCGGCCGGGCCGGTCTGCGCGGTGAGGCCGACTACGCGACGGCCAATGACTGGCTGACCGAACTGACCTGTCGGATCGCGGAGAACTACCCGCAATGCAAATGCCTTGCCCTGGAGTGGTCGGTGTGGTCCGGCTCGGGGATGGGTGAGCGACTGGGCGTGTTGGAATCGTTGATCAGGGAAGGTATCTCACCGATCCCGACCGAGCAGGGCATCAGCCTGCTCAACCAGTTGCTCACCGAGCCGAACCCACCGACCGCAATCGTGGTGATGGGACGTGCCGAAGGCCTGCCGACAATCACCTTGCAGGATCAGGACGTTCCACTACTTCGCTTCATCGACCGGACCCAGGTGCACTACCCGGGGATCGAGCTGGTGGTCGACGCCGACCTCAGCGCGAACGCCGATCTCTACCTGGCCGATCACCTGCTCGATGGCGACCTGCTGTTTCCGGCCGTCCTCGGCATGGAGGCGATGACCCAGACCGCGATGGCCCTGACCGGCCGTCCGGAGACGCCGGTACTCACCGACATGCAGTTCCTTCGTCCGATCGTGGTTCCGCTGGAAGGCAAGATCACCATCCGGATCGCCACGCTGGTCAACGACGACGGCGATGTCGAGGTGGTCATCCGTAGCAGCGAAACCGACTTCCAGGCCGACCATTTCCGGGCCCGGCTGGAGTACTCGCAGTCACTGCCGGACAGCGTTGCGCAACCGGTGACCGGCGAGCTGCTGGCCATCGATCCGGCCGGCGAGCTGTACGGGCCGGTGCTGTTCCAGGGCAGCCGGTTCCAGCGGCTGGTCGGCTACCGGCAGCTGGCGGCGACCAGTTGCGTGGCCGAGATCTCCAACCACAGCAACCAGCCCTGGTTCGCCGGCTACTTGCCACAGGACCTGCTGCTGGGTGACCCCGGCACCAGGGACGCGATGATGCACTCGCTGCAGTGTTGCGTGCCTGATGCCACCTTGCTGCCGGCCGGCCTGGAGCGGCTGTACCTGGCCGATCCGAACAGGGTCCGGGAATTGTCCCAGCTCACCATGCACGCCCGCGAGCGCAGCCGCGACGGTGACACCTACGTCTACGACGTGGATGTGCGAGATGGCCTGGGCGAGCTGGTCGAGCGGTGGGAAGGCTTGCAGTTACGGGCTGTTCGCAAACAGGACGGCCGCGGTCCGTGGCTGGCCAGCCTGCTCGGACCGTACTTGCAGCGGCGGACCGAATCGGCGCTGGGCATCGAACTGCGGTGCGCGGTGCAGCCGGACGGGCCGAACCCGACAGGCGGGGTCGCCGGCCGGCGGGCCCGCACCGCCACCGCGATCGGCTGGGCACTCGGTGGCCAGCATCCGGTCAGCTACCGGCCGGACGGCAAGCCTACGGTCGACACCGGCTACGAGGTGTCCTCGGCGCACGGGGCCGGGGTGACCTTCGCGGTGGCAGCCGAGTTCGGATCGGTCGGCTGTGACGTGGAGTTGGCAACAGCTCGCTCGGAGCAGGACTGGGCAGACTTGCTCGGGACCGAGCCGTTCAGCTTGGCCAAGCTCGTTTCAGCTGAGTTCAACGAGGAATTCTCGATCTCGGCGACCCGGGTCTGGGGCGCGGTGGAGTCCTTGCGCAAGATCGGTCGGGCTCGGGTCGAACCACTGACCCTTGCCGGATCCCCCGCTGAGCGCTGGGTCGTCCTCAGCTCGGGCAAGGCGCGGGTGGCCTCGTTCGTCACCGCATTGGAGGGAATCGTCGAACCGGTCGTGTTCGCGATGCTAACCGAGACGAAGGGCTGAACTGATGCAGCAATACTTCGAGTACCGGCACCGGGTCGGCTTTGAGGAGACCAATCTGGTCGGCAACGTCTACTACGTCAACTACGTGCGTTGGCAAGGCCGGTGCCGGGAGATGTTCCTCTACGAGCGGGCACCTGCGGTACTGACCGACCTGCAGGACGACCTGAAGCTGTTCACCCTCAAGGTCGAGTGCGAATTCCTCATCGAGATAACGGCATTCGATGAACTGTCGATCCGGATGCGGTTGGAGGACCTGACCCAGACCCAGATCGAGTTCGCCTTCGACTACGTCCGGATCAGCAATGGCTTCGATGAGCTGGTTGCCCGGGGCAAGCAGCGGATCGCGTGCATGCGCGGCCCGAACACCGATACCAAGCCAACCAAGGTGCCTGATGCGTTACGGGCTGCGCTGTCGGAATACGCGGTGACCCCGCTGACGCCGGCCGGGCAGTTTCGTAACCCGGCAAACGTCGGGTAAGGAGCGCGGCGATGTCAGCCGACAGATCTGCCGGCAGCCAGCCGGCCCGCCTGGATCGTTCGCAGTCACCTGGCGCCGTCGGACCGCGCGGGTCGGTGCATGACCTGGAATATCGCAACGAACTCCGGGGCGTGCTCGGCCGGTTCGCCACTGGAATAACGGTGGTGACTGCGAACAGCGCGATCGGCCCGCACGGCATGACGGCCAACTCTTTTACCTCGGTCTCGCTGGCACCACCGCTGGTGCTGGTTTGCGTCATGCGTGATGCGTCCATGCACCAGGCGATTCTGGACAGTGACTCGTTCGGTGTATCCATGCTCAGCACCCGGCACGAGTCATTGGCCACCTACTTCGCCAACCGCGGCCGGCCGCGAGACGAGCACGAGTTCGACCTGGTGGATTGGGTGCCGGGCCGGCATACCGGGGTGCCGATCGTGACCCAGACCCTGGCATGGATCGAATGCGGACTCAGCGCGGTGTACGACGGCGGCGATCACTCGATCTTCCTGGGATCGGTACTTGACGTCGGCCGGGGCGATGACGATGACGCGCTGCTGTTCTTCGGCGGCAACTACCGGCGACTGGAATCTGAACTGGCCAGCGAGTCGGGGGCCGATCGCCGTTGAACGCCGCCTTATAGGAGCCAGCCGTCCTTTACTGAGTTTAATTCCGCACCAGTGCAAATGCTCGAAAATTCTTAACTGAATACATCAACAGGCCCGACTGTGGTTGTCAAATAGCTAACCTGAAATTTATGGCAAAAATAGTCGCGCTAGGCCGCATGCGTGTGTTAGCGGGCCATACTTGAACTGAATTCAGGTTTGTTGGCGAGCAGCCCGCCAGCAGCTCGGCGCAGCGGTGCTGAACGACGGATAGTGAGGTCAACGTGGATGATTCTCGATCGGCAGGCCGGCACGGTAGCCGGCAAAGGTAGCGGATATGGGACCGCGTCACGCACTTCTGCCTTGCTCTGGACCAAACGGCTTCGCGTTGCCTCGTTCCGAAGAATGCCGATCGAAGGGTATGTCGCTTTTAAGAATCCTTTGGTAGTCTCATTTCAGCAGCAAAGGAACGTCAAGCAATGAGTAGATGCAGTCACCCAACCTGAGGACGATACGAATGCCGATCCGATCGGCATAGCCGTCAGGCACGATTCTGCGTAAGTCTGGTGTGTAATTAATTCACGCTCGATACGTTAACGCAGGTTCCGTACGGTCTCAGCTTGCGAGGGCTTGGAAATATTTATCACTTTTGTAGCGCGCCAGGTGACTATGCCGTCATCCGGTGCGTACCAGCTACGCCTGCATGACTTCAGAACAGCGCGGGGTCCCTAGGAGGAACCAAATGGAAAGTGCCGTCGAGCGGGTGATCACCACGATGTGGGATCGCTACCACGAGCCCCTCACGCTGGCTGAGATGGCTGACACCGCGATCTTCAGTCGGTTTTACTTCTCGCGCATCTTTCGTAGCGTGACTGGGACATCGCCCGGCCGGTTCCTGACCGCTATCCGACTCTACAAAGCGAAGAACCTGCTTTTGCAAACCTCTGCCAGTGTCACCGAGGTTTCGTACCTGGTCGGTTACAACAGCCCGGGCACCTTCTCCAGCCGGTTCACCCGCAGCATCGGGATGTCACCGGGCCAGTTCCGCGAGCTGTCCCGGGTCGGTATCGCAGCACCATCGGCGTTGCCGATGAGCGGTGGCCGGCATGGCATCGTGCACGGCTGGCTGTCCGCGCCGCCGACCGGCCGCGCCATGCGTACCTATGTCGGCGCGTTCGAGAGCAACATTCCAGAGGGCCTGCCCCGGTCCTGTGTGACGCTGGATTCGGCCGGCCCGTTCCAGCTGACCGGACTGTCGGACGGCAAGTACTTCGTCCATGCGGTCGCGGTGGCCCGGCACGAGCTCGATCCCCGGCCGTGGGCCAGGCGTCCGATGTTCGTCGCGTCGAGCCAGGCCATTCAGGTCATCGGCGGCCGGCCCGGACGGGTCGACGTCAAGCTCCGGCCGTCCCGGCTCATCGACCTGCCGGTGCTGATCGCGCTGCCCGAGCTGGACAGCCGCCGGGTCCCGGCAGCCGCCCTGGTCGCCGACCGGGTCGGCTGACCGGCGCCGCAACCTGGCCAGCACGAACCGCCGGCGACGAAGGCGGCCAAACTGACCTGCCCCGCAAGCGAGAAGTCCCCCAGCCT
>JBDSAN010000355.1:0-5379 GCA_039922115.1 Jatrophihabitantaceae bacterium | reverse complement strand
GCAACTGCCCCGCAAGTTCGTCGAGGCCATCCTGGGCGACCTGCGACGGGCGGGCATCGTGCGGTCGATGCGCGGCGCGGACGGCGGCTACGCGCTGGCCCGGCCGGCCACCGAGATCTCGATCGGCGCGGTGATTCGCGCGGTGGACGGGCCGCTGGCCGAGGTGCGCGGCCTGCGTCCGGACGAGATGAACTATTCCGGCCTGGCCGAGCACCTGCCGGGATTGTGGGTCGCGGTGCGCGCCAGCCTGCGCAAGGTGCTGGATGAGACCTCGTTGCAGCAGCTGCTCACCGGTAAGCTCCCGGCCCATGTGCGCAAGATGGTCGACGATCCGCAGGCCTGGGCACGTCGAACGCCGTAGGCTGGTAGGCGAGGACTCTGTGATCAATGGCTGATGACTAGGTGATGACTGGCTGATGACAACGTGACCGCACGCGCACAGACCCGCACCCTGCCGGTGACCGGCGGTGGCGTGATCAAACGGACCGTGCTGCCCGGTGGCCTGCGGATCGTGACCGAGGCGATGCCCGGAGTGCGCTCGGCGAGTGTGGGCATCTGGGTCGGTGTCGGCTCGCGGGACGAGCAGCCGTCGGTGGCCGGCTCCAGCCACTTTCTGGAACACCTGCTGTTCAAGGGCACCCGAAGCCGGTCGGCGCTTGACATCGCCACCGCGATGGATGCGGTCGGCGGTGAGTTCAACGCCTTCACCGAGAAGGAGCACACCTGCTTCTACGCCACGGTGCTGGATCGGGAACTGCCGCTGGCCGTCGACATGATCTCCGACGTGGTGCTCAACGCGACGATCGCTGCCACCGATGTGGACGTCGAGCGCACTGTGGTGCTGGAAGAGATCGCGATGCGCGATGACGACCCGTCCGACCTGGTGCACGACGAGTTCGCGCTGGCGCTGTTCGGCGATACCCCACTGGGTCGGCCGATTCTAGGTACCGAGCAGTCGATCAACCGGCTGAGCCGGACCCAGATCCACGGTTACTACGCTCGCCGCTACCGCCCGCAGGACATGGTGGTCTCGGTGGCCGGCAATGTCGAGCACGCCGAGGTGGTGGCACTGGTCCGCAAGGCGTTCGCCGGTCGGCTGGCACCAGATCCCGCTGGGCACCGGCCACGAGCCGACCGGCGCCAGCACCGGGCGCCGGTACGTCCGATCCGGGTGATCGCCGATGACACCGAACAGGCCAACATCATCCTCGGCACGATGGGCCTGTCCCGTTTCGATGAGCGCAGGTTCTGCCTGGGCGTGCTCAGCACCGCGATCGGCGGCGGCACCTCATCGCGACTGTTTCAGCAGATTCGCGAGCAGCGCGGCCTGGCGTACTCGACCTACGCCTACACCTCCTCCTATGCCGGCGATGGGCTGTTCGGGCTGTATGCGGGCTGCCAGCCTGGCAAGGCCGACGAGGTTGTCTCGATCATGACCGCCGTGCTCGATTCAGTCGCGCGCGATGGTCTCAGTGCTGAGGAAGTCGAGCGGGGCAAAGGTCAGCTGTGCGGCAGCATGGTGCTCGGCCTGGAGGATTCGAGTTCGAGAATGAGTCGAATCGGCAAGGCCGAACTCAGCTTCGGCGACGTGCTGGGCTTGGACGATCTGCTCGGCCTGGTCGATGCGGTGACCACCGAACAGGTCAACGAGCTGGCCGCTGAGCTCACCGGTCAGAGCCGGTGCCTGACCGTGGTCGGGCCGTTCGGTGCGCATGATTTCGATGCGGCGGTCTGAGGTGCGGCGGTTCGAGGTGCGGCGGTTCGAGGCGCGGCGGTGAGCGAGCCGATCCGGGTGGCGGTGCTCGGCGCTCGCGGCCGGATGGGGCAGGAGGTCTGCCTGGCAGTGGACAACGCTGCTGACCTGCACCTGGCCGCGATGATCGACGAGGGGGACTGGCTGCCCGGCGTGCTGGATGCCGGTGCCGAGCTGGTGGTCGACTTCACCCATCCGGACGTGGTGATGGACAACCTGCGCTTCGCCCTGGACAACGGCCTGCACGCGGTGATCGGGACGACCGGATTCACCGAGCAGCGGCTGGCCACCGTTGCGGACTGGCTGGTCGAACGTCGCGAGCTGGGCGTATTGATCGCGGCCAACTTCGGCATCGGCGCGGTGCTTTCGGTGAAGTTTGCCCAGCTTGCCGCGCCCTATTTCGAATCGGCCGAGGTCATCGAGCTGCACCATCCGGGTAAGGCCGACGCGCCGTCGGGCACCGCCACCCGGACCGCGCAACTGATCGCGCAGGCCCGCGAGCAGGCCGGGCTGGGCCCGGCGCCGGATGCCACCAGCACGGAATTGCCCGGTGCTCGCGGCGCGAACGTCGACGGGGTTCGAGTGCACTCGGTACGGCTGGCCGGCCTGGTCGCGCACCAGGAGATCCTGCTGGGAACCGAGGGCGAAACCATGACGATCCGGCACGACTCGTTGCACCGCACCTCGTTCATGCCAGGCGTGTTGCTGGCGATCCGGCAGGTATCCAGCCGTCCCGGCCTGACCATCGGGCTGGACTCGCTGCTCGGACTGTAACGGGCGCTGGACCCCGACCGGCTGGGTCAGGCCCCGGTGGCCTTGCCCCTGCGCGCAACCGGGATATCGGAGGCGCCGACGTGCTTGTCCAGCCAGTCGATCAGCGGCTGCATGCCGCGCCACGCCGTGACGATCTCGGCCTTGGCCCGCTTGGTCTTCAACCACTCCGGCGAGCCGAAGTTTCCGGTGGCATACATCGACTTGTGCCGTAACAGGTCCTGGCGCGGGTGGTCCTTGGCATAGCCGCTCGGCACCCGGATCAGCCGCTGGCCGCCGACGGTGAGCGGCGTGCACCGCTCGGCTGCGTTGATCGCGGCCTGCAGCGACTGGCCGGCCAGCTCGTCGGCCACCGCGCGCCGGTATCGCGCGAGCTGGTCAGCGGCCATCTCGTAGATGCCGCCGCTGACGTACATGCCGGCCGCTGAGACCTGCAGGTAGCGGCGGGATTCGGCGAAGTACAGGCCCTGATGGTCCTTGTACGGTGTTTTGTCCTTGGCGAATCGCACGTCGCGATAAGGTCGAAAGAACTTGACCTGGCCGAACTCGGCGACCAGTTCGGCGGCCAGCTCCTGCAGCGGCGCTTTCACCTGCTCGTCGTAGATGTGCTTGTGCGCGGTCCAGAACACCTTGGAGTTGTCCGCCTCGAGGTCCTCGTAGAAATCGAGCGCGGCAAATGGGATCCCGCTGAACGGCATGCCGGGTCGTGTCCTCTCGTCCTAGCTCGCTGGTCGACCGGCGAGCTAATCGGCCAGCGAGGCGTGCAAGCGCAATTCGGCCACCGTGCCGGCGCCGGTATCGAGGCTGCGCTGCACGCCGTCAGGTTGCCAGCCGGCGCCGCGATAGAACGCCAGCGAGGCGGTATCGGCCGCTGCCACCCAGGCAACCAGCCGGTAGGCGCCGCCGGCCCCGGCCAGGTCGGCGACCGCAGCCAGCAACCGCGAGCCGTGCCCGCGCCGACCCCAGCGCGGTTCCACCAGCAGCGTGCTGATCGCGGCGGTGGCGGCTGGCTCCGGATCGTCGGCGAGCCCTTCCAGATCTGGACCGAACGCGGCGAAGCCAACTCGCTGCGCGCCTTCGGTAGCGATCAGCACCTGATGCTTGGGCGAGGGTGGTGATCCGATCGCGGTCCGCCAGCCGGCCTCGAACTCGCTGAGCGCCAGCGATTGGAGCACCGGGGCGGGCAGCACCTGCTGGTAGGCGATCCGCCAGGTTTCGGTTTGCAGCCGGGCGATCTCGGCCGCATCGGTGAGCACTGCCGGTCGAACGCTTACATCTGCCACGTTCACAGCCTACGGGCTGCGGCAGTCCGTCTCAGGTGCAGGACGATTGCCACCACGATCAGCAGCCCCAGCGCGGCCAGCGGGGCCCAGGTCAGGTACTGCTCGATCCGGTGCAGGGCTGAGGCAAAGGCCCAGCCGAGCAGGATGCAGCCGGACCCCCAGATGATGCCGCCGACCGCGTTCCAGAGCAGGAAGGTCCGGTAGCGCATGGCGCTCATGCCGGCCATCGACGGCATCAAGGCCCGCAGCACGGCGGTCAACCGGCCCAGCAGCACCGCCTTGCCGCCGTGCCGGTGCAGGAACTGGTCCACCACCCCCCAGCGCTGCTCGCCGATTCGGGTACCGAGCCGGCTCTGGCGTAGGCCTGGCCCGAACTTGCGGCCGAACTCGAAGCCGACCGAATCGCCGGCGATCGCTGCCAGGATCGCCACCGGGATCATGATGGACAGCTTCAGCACGCCCTCGTGACAGAAGTAGCCGGCGACCAGTAGGGCGGTCTCGCCCGGCAGCACCATGCCGATCAGGATCGCGGCCTCGGCGAAGGCGATCAGCGCCGCGATCAGATACAGCCAGCCGCCGACGTGCGAGCCGACATGCTTGAGGTATTCGGTCACCGCTGCATCGTCGCACGGACGAGTTGTGGTCGGGCCGAGCGTTGTTGCCGACTGTCGCTGTCAGCGGTCCGTGATCCAATTGCGCGGTGCCTACAGCTGACCTGTCCGCCGCCGCGGCCCGCCGAATCGCGCTGGCCGCCCAAGGCTTCGGCAAGCCACGTCCCACCGGGCAGGTCACCGCCCGGCAAGTCCGTTCTGTGGTCGACACGATGGGCCTGCTGCAGCTGGACTCGGTGAACGTGCTGTCCCGATCGCACTACCTGCCGGTCTTCGCCCGGCTGGGCAGCTATCCGCGAGCGGTGCTGGACCGATTGACCGGGCACACCGCCGGC
Organism: Jatrophihabitantaceae bacterium; assembly: GCA_039922115.1. Taxonomy (GTDB): domain Bacteria; phylum Actinomycetota; class Actinomycetes; order Mycobacteriales; family Jatrophihabitantaceae; genus Jatrophihabitans_A. Next base: position 626 of record JBDSAN010000355.1, on the reverse strand, counting down.
CGGCTGCAGCGGGAATACGTCGAGTACTGGGCGCACGAGGCATCGCTGATCCCGCTGGCCACCCACCCGTTGCTGCGCTGGCGGATGGCCCGGGCGGCTGACGAGGCCTGGGGAAATATCGAGCGAATTGCGCGCGACAAACCGGACCTGCTTGAGGAGGTGCGACGGCTGGTGCGCGCCGATGGCCCGATCCGGGCCAACGACCTCGGCCTGGCCCGAGCGCCGCGCAAGCCCGGCCAGATGTGGCAGTGGCAGGACGGCAAGGTGGCGCTGGAGTACCTGTTCTGGTCGGGCGAGCTCGGTGCCGCCCGGCGGATCAATTTCGAGCGTCATTACGACCTGATCGAGCGGGTGCTGCCGGCCGAGGTCCACAATCAGCCGACCCCGGATCCGGCCGATGCCCAGCGGGAACTGGTCCGGATCGCCGCTCGCGCCTACGGGGTGGCCACCGAACCGGACCTCGGCGACTACTTCCGGCTGCCGCGCAAGGCATCCAAGCTTCGGGTCGCTGAGCTGGTCGAGTCAGGCGAGTTGCTGCCGGTCACCGTTCGAGGCTGGGACGTCCCTGCCTATCTCTGGCCGGCTGCCCGGCGGCCCCGTCAGGTTCAGGCCAGGGCATTGCTCAG
>JBDSAN010000354.1:0-23649 GCA_039922115.1 Jatrophihabitantaceae bacterium | reverse complement strand
AACTGACCCACCGCAGAACTGACCCACCGCAGTACTGACCATCGCGGGCTACTCACCGCATTGGTCACTCCTCGCCGGAAAACCTGCCCCAGGCGGACTGCCTGGTCATGTCCAGCGCCGCTCCGATCCGGGACCAGGTAACGCCGCGCTGGCGCAGCTGGTCGATCCAGCTCCGCAGGTTGCGCTCGACCTGGGCGCCCACCTGGGCCACTCGGGGCAGGTGCGCGAGAATCTGCTCATCGGTCATCGAGTCCCAGATCGGCAATTGGGTGCTCACGTCCTCGGCCAGGATCGTGTTGCAGGCCTGGACGCACTGATCGCAGATGTAGATCCCCGGACCGGCGATGATCTTGCTGACTTCGGTTTCTTCCTTTGCGCAAAAGGAACATCTGATGGTTGTCGTTTCCAACTCGGCTGCCACCGTCATCGCTAGGCTCCCCTCAATGCCGTCAGGTGATTCCTGACGAACCGTCAGGGCGAACCTTACGACGTCAGGATCAACCTGACAAGCCTGACCGAGGTTTCTTCCCACCTTGTCCGTTTTGGGCTATAGTCCGATTCGCACCGCTGAGAGCGCTCTCACACACACTCCCACCCATCCCCTCCAGCGGCGGGACATCGGCGTCCAGCCCCTGAAGACCGCAGAGAGGCGCAGCCTGATGAGCAGACCAATTCCTACCCAGAGCGGCCGGCCCGGCCCGGCCGCCCGTTGGCGGCTAGCCGCACTGAGCGCCGTGGCGCTGGCGATCCCGCTCGCCGTAACCGCGCTGTCCGGTTCCGCCACGGCCGCGGCCGGTCCCAGCAGGACCGGCCGCAGCGCGGCCATCCCGGCCCCACCGGCCGGGTTCAGCCAGATCTTCGGCGACGACTTCAGCGGAGCGGCCGGTACTGGCCTCAACACCGGCAACTGGCTCTACGACACCGGGACGAGCTATCCCGGCGGCGCGGCAAACTGGGGCACCGGCGAGATCGAAACGGTGACCAGTAGCACCGCGAACGTCTACCAGGACGGTGCCGGCCACCTGGCCATCAAGCCGATCCGGGACGGTAACGGCAACTGGACGTCCGGTCGGGTCGAGACCCAGCGAACCGACCTGGCCGCGCCGGCTGGCGGCGTGCTGCGGGTCGAGGCCTCGATCCAGCAGCCAAACATCAACACCGGCAACGGGGCCGGTTACTGGCCGGCGTTCTGGATGCTCGGCCAGGCCGCTCGCGGGACCGGCGCGACCGGCTGGCCGAGCATCGGCGAGATCGACATCCTGGAGGACATCAACGGCCGCAGCTCGGAGTTCGGCACCCTGCATTGCGGAACCAACCCCGGCGGACCGTGCAACGAGACCACCGGCATCGGTAGCGGCGAGCGGGCCTGCGCCGGTTGCCAGACCGGGTTTCACACCTACGCGATGGAATACGACCGGTCGGTCAGCCCCGAGCAGATCCGCTGGTACCTCGACGGGAACAACTTCTTCACCGTCAACGCCAATCAGGTGGACGCGACCACCTGGGCCAATGCCACCCAGCACGGCTTCTTCGTGATCCTCAATGTCGCCATGGGTGGTGGCTTTCCGGCGGCCTTCGGCGGCGGGCCGAACGGCGCGACGATCAGCGGGCAGCCGATGCTGGTCGATTACGTCGCTGCCTACACCCGCGCCGGCTCAGGCGGCGGCGGTGGCGGTGGCGGTGGCGGCGCTACCGGCACCATCCAGGCCGAGTCCGACAACGCGCAGTCCGGCACCCAGACCGAGGCCTGCTCCGACACCGGCGGCGGCCAGGACGTCGGCTATATCAGTAATGGTGATTGGCTGCAGTACAACAACATCAGCTTCGGGACGGCCGGCCTGCACACCATCTCGGCCCGGGTTGCCAACGGAGCGGCGGCCGGCGTCAGCGGGATCATCGAGGTCCACCTGGACAGCCTGAGCAACCCGGCCGTCGGCACCTTCTCGGTGGGCAACACCGGTGGCTGGCAGAACTGGCAGACGGTGCCCGGCTCGGTCGGCAGCATCACCGGGACCCACACCGTGTTCCTGAAATTCGTGTCCGGATCAGGGCAGGACTTCCTCAACCTGAACTGGTTCACTTTCAGCTGACCGCAGTGTTATCGCAACTGTCCGTATGCGTCCGGTGACTAGATTGCGTCTTGTGTGTTGGCAGTAAAGCCATGGATACTTGCGGAGTAGCAAGCGGGCAGGGACGGGAACTTGCTCGATCTACTGGGGAGCGCGACAGCTTGGGGGAGCTTCGCGCGAGCCAGTAGAACACACGGGGGTGTGTTGCGGGGGAGTTGTTACGGGGCACGAGGCGAGATGCTCGGCGTCTCATCGGAACGGGGGTATCCGATGGGTGTGGAGCATCTCGCCTCAACCGTTTTCCGGGTGCTGCCACTCAGCCTGCGAGCTGTCCTGGTCCGGGTCGAGCCCGCCGTCGTCCCGGTCGAACAGCAGCCAGTAGCCGGCCACCGCCAGGCAGATGAGCGCGAACAGCAATGACGGCCGGTCGTCCTCGGCGAGGTACCTGAACCCGAACGCGATCGCGGCCAGCACGGCGAAGCCACCAACCAGCCAGCGAAAGCCGGCCGGCTGGGTGCGCATGATCACGGCTGGCCCGCCAGCCCGGCCAGCAGGTCCGCTACCGCCGTTACCGGCTGATCACACACGAAGCCCCGGCACAGGTAGGCAGCCGGCGACTCGGCCACCAGCGGCCGATCAGCCAGCAGCGGAACCCCGGCCGCGTCAGGCTCGCCGTGCACGATGACCAGTCCTGGCGAGATGGCCGACCGGGCGGTGCTCGCCAGCGCGTCGGCCAACTCGCCGGCACCGACCACGGCGACCTGCAACGGGCCAGCTACCACCGCCTCGGCGATGGACAATATCCAGCCGGCAAAACGTGGTTCTCGATTGGCCAACTCGCCTGCCGATGCGATCGCCGCCTCCGCGCCGGCCCGGTGGCTGGTCGAGCCGGTCAGCGCCGCGTAGCTGAGCAAGGCACCGGCGATCGCTGATTGGCCGGCCGGCGCGGCGTTGTCGCCCACCTCTCGGGGCCGGCTGAACAGCTGTTCAGCGTCATCGGCAGTATCGAAGAATCCCCCGTCATCTGCAGCAAAATGTTGACTCGCAACGTCGAGCAATTCACCGGCCCGGTGCAACCAGAAACCATCGCCGCTGGCCTGGTGCAGGGCGAGCAAGCCCTCGGCCAGGTCGCCGTAATCCTCGGCCACGCCCATTGCCGGGCTGGCCTTACCGTCGCGTGAGGAGCGGTGCAGCCGGCCGTCCACCCAGTGCCGGTCCAGCAGGAACAGCGCGCACTTCGTCGCGGCCGCCAGGTAACGCGGCTCACCGAGCAACATCGCCGCCTCAGCCAGGCCGGCAATCGCCAGTCCGTTCCAGGCGGCAATCACCTTGTCATCACGGGCCGGTTGCGGACGCTGATCCCGGACCGCCCGCAGCCGTAGCCGGATCTGCTGCCACCACTGCAGATCATCCGGATCGCTCAGCAACCGCAGCGTGGACGTGCCCAGCTCGAAGGTGCCGGCGCCGGTCACCGACAACAGCTGGGCAGCACGCGCGCCGTCGGCCTCACCGAGTGCCTCGATCAGCAGTTCCGGCGTCCAGACATAGGTCAGTCCCTCTACCCCGTCGGTGTCGGCGTCCAGCGCGGAGGCAAACCCCCCCTGTTCGGTGACCAGATCGTTCAGCAAGAAATCGGCTACCTCACGGGTGACCCGCTCGGCCAGCGGTGACCGGGTCGCTCGCCACAGGTGGCAGTAGACGCGTAGCAATTGAGCATTGTCATACAGCATCTTCTCAAAGTGCGGCACCACCCAACGCTCGTCGACGGAGTAGCGGGCGAAGCCACCGGCAAGCTGGTCGTAGATGCCGCCACGGGCCATCGCCTCGCAGGTCTCGCTGGCCATTCGCAGTGCGGTCGGATCCCCCGTCCGGCCGTAATGGCGGAGCAGGAATTCCAACACCATCGACGGCGGGAACTTCGGCGCCGAACCGAAGCCACCATTGATCGGATCGAAGCCGTGCGCCAACCGCTCCACTGCCGCGGCCAGGTCCGCCTCGCCGAGCGGGGCCGGTTTCTTGGCCGCATCCAGCACCGACCGCAGCGCCTCCACCACCCGTCCGCTGGCTGATTCGAGCTCGTCGCGGCGCTCGGTCCAGGCCTCGCTGGCGGCTGCGAGCAACTGCAGGAAGGCCGCCTGCGGGTAGTAGGTTCCGCAATGGAAAGGCTGGCCGGACGGGGTCAGCAGGCAGGTCATCGGCCAGCCACCGTGGCCAGTCAGTGCGGTGGTCGCCGACATGTAGATGGCATCGATGTCCGGCCGCTCCTCGCGGTCGACCTTGATCGCCACGAAGCCGGCGTTGAGCACCCGGGCCACCGACTCGTCCTCGAAGGACTCGTGCGCCATCACATGGCACCAGTGGCAGGCCGCGTAACCGACGCTCAGCAGGATCGGCACGTCCCGCCGGCGCGCCTCGGCGAACGCCTCGTCACACCATTCCCACCAGTCCACCGGGTTGTCCGCGTGCTGGGCGAGGTAGGGGCTGGTGGCTGTGGCGAGACGGTTCGGCATCGGTCCAGTCTGCTACGAGCCCGGGGCCGGGCGCACCCGAGGTGATCGACGGTGGGGTGTGCCATTCGCTCCCGTCAGATGTCCCGAGAGCTGCGGTCGTGCTCCGTCGCCGCTACACCGGGGGCAGAAGTCCTCGGAGCCGCGCAGCTTCCTCGAGGTCCTCTCGAAAGACGCTGAGCGTCGCCAGCGTGTACATGCCGTCGATCTGCTTGCTTTCCCACAATTGGTAGATGCGGGTCAGGTCAGCCATCCGGGACTTCCAACCAATCCCGTCGACGACTGCCATGATGTACTGGCGTGGCTGACGGACATCAGCCATCGCCTTGATCTCCTCATAGGCTGCCGTCAGCTTCGAACCGGTTGAATCGAACACCTTCGCCGCGACCGCGATATCGGCGTTCTGCCCTGAAGGTATGACCAGGTCACACGGTCCGGATTGACCGTTACGACCAACAAAGCGAGTCCGGGTCTCGTAGGCAAGACCGAGATCAGAGGCGATCGCCTCGATGCGGTCCTCAAGATCTCGACCGGCTCGGCCCGCCCGGCTAGCGGTCACGCGGGATCCGGCGCGCGCAACAAGCACGTCACCGAACGAAAACTGTTTGTCCCGCTGCTCCTTGACTTGACGGACGAGGTCGTACTCGTCGTCGAGCCAGGCGACGAACTCGTTCGCCCGCTCCTTCGCCAGAGTGATGTAACCGGAGGTGTCGAACGAGTCTTTGAGGGCCATTTTCAACTTCTCGAGCCCTACCCCTACGGCGAGGCCGAGGATATCGGCGTTCTGGTAGTGCGCTCTGGCCCATTCGGTGAGCGTTTTCAGGTCCACCGTCGGTAGGGCGGACAGGCTGCTAGCCGCAGCGTGAATGCTGTTGCTGGCCTCAGTCGGCGCATTCGGATCCACGTGCATGGTGAGCCGGCTGAGCGACGCTACGTACTGCTCCAGCGTGGGTCGGTTCATCCTCGGTCAGCGCGCGATGAACAGGTACTCATCGACCTTGCGACGCGTCGCAGCCGCATGGGTGCCAAAGGAGTACCGGTGATCAATGCGCAATACCTCCACGTTATCTTTCACTTCGCGGAGAAGGTCCTCGATCACGTCGACGTTAGGAAGCGCGTTCGAGCTGTAAGAAAGCACGATCGTCGACTCGTGGAATCGCTTGAACGTGTTTCGCAGTGCCTCGGTGACCGTGCCCTTGTACGCGAAGGGGGTGTATTTCTTCTCGATCTTCTTCGTAAGAGTATCGGCCATGATCGCCTGCCCACGCCAGTAGCACGCCAGACCCTCGAGGAAGTGATACCGCTTGATGTAGTCCGCGTCGTCGCTTGGCGGCGCGTACGGCGGGTCGAGGTAGACGAGGTCGTAGCCGGCCGGGTTCACGTCAGCGATGTCTGATGAGATCGACTTGTTCCGTTGGCCGTTGCTGAACACCACGGCGTTATATTCGGCGGCCCGCTCACGGAAGTGCTGAGCAAGCGGGATATGCAGGTCTCGACGGCCGTCATCGTACCTGGTGCCAGTAAAGGTGAACACGCCGCGCGGCTGCTTTCTGGCGGCAGACAGCACCAATGCAGCGATCGCGAGGGCGCGTTTATGTCCCGTCATCGTGTCGATATGCGACCACGCGCTGTCGAGGAACTTCAGATCGGACGACGTGAAGAAGATCCCGTCATAGGTCGAACGGATGAAGTTCCGGCGGTCCGCAGCGCGTCCGCAGATACGATCGATATCGGCCGTAGTCAACGTCGTAGCGTGGTTGACGACCGTGGCTCGAGTGATTGCAGCCGGGAACTGGAGGAAGTCGTTACTGGTGACCTGATATCCCTGGACCTTAAGCAGGTAGGACACGACGCCGGAGCCACTGAACGCATCGAGGGCACTTTCGCCGCCGATCTCGGCGAACACACGCGCCAGGTGCGGGATGAGCTTGTACTTCGATCCCATGTAACGCAGGCGTGGAAACACGCTGGCCTGAGCGACCGCCGAGGCGACATCCGAGATCGATGGCGAGGAAGATGCCAGCGGCACGACGGGACGCGCTGTCATCGGATACCTCTCACAAACTCGACTGTATCGGTACCGCAGGTTGCGTTCCCGAGGCTCACCGGTAGCTTCGCTAACGCCGGCTGGCTAAGGAGAGGCTAACTCATAATCGAACATGCAAGCGAGTGACGCGCCGGTAAGCTCGGTGAGCCGTACCGCGGACCAGCCTGACGCCATGCCTCCACCGGACTGTCTGACGGGCCAGCCGGCACCGGCTAGCGCGGCGAGAGTTCGCCCATCGCCGACCAGCCGTCGCTGGGCACCTCGACGTTGACGATCTTGGGTGTTGCCGAGATCGCCGACGGCATCCACGACATCGCCGCCTTGAAGTGCTCAGAGCTCACGTGCTCGCTGCCGGCCGCACCGTCGCGGAATGCCTCGGTGAGTACGAACTCGTTCTCATCATCAAGGCTGCGCGCCCAATCGAAGAAGATGTTGCCTGGCTCAGCCCGGGTCGCGGCGGTGAATTCCGCTACCAGCGACGGCCATTCCGACACGCACTCCGGACGCACCGGAAACTTCACGACGATGAAGATCACTTCGCTGATGTCCTTTCAGTCACTTGGCAATGCCTGGCACGGGTACCGCTAGGTCACCGCGCGATCGGTCGCTGCGCGATCGGTTGCCGCCAGGGCGGGATGTAGCCACTGCCGAACACCTCGTCCCAGGCCCGGAACAGCTCGGTCACACCGGCCGCAGCATCCTGGTCGAGCACGTTGAGCGGCCCGGAGGCAACCGCGAGCATCGAATAGTAGAACAGCGAACTGGTCTGCTCCTCCGGCGCGTCCTTGTGAATCTCCAACTCCCCCAGCACCGCCGGGATCAGTCGGTTCAGCAACTGCGCCAGGCCCTGGCCACCCTTGGCCGCGAAGTCGTGGGCGCCCTGCACGAAGGCAGCCCTGGCTTCGACGATCGGTTCGGTCAGTTCCGGCGCGCGTTCTGGCAGGAACCGCGCGGAGTTGACCACCGAACCGAGCAACATGCTGACCACCCGGCTGGCATGTTCGACCGTGTACGGCGATTCGAGGGCGCCGGCTCCCATCAGGTAGCCGGCGAGTTCGTCGATGAACAGCACCTCGAAGCCCGGCATCGCCTCGAACTCCAGCGCGACCAGCCCACGCAGGCTGGGTTCCTGCCAGTTCGGGACCGGTTCGGCCGCCGGTGCCTCGGCTGGCTGCTGATCAGTCATTGCGCTCTCCGCTCGAATCTGGTTGCCCACTCGGGGCCGGGGTCGGTGGTTCCAGTCCGGCTGCCGGGCAGTCGGCGACGTGCTCCGGGGCCATCAGCATGCTCCACTCAGCCCCGCAGACCCGGCACAGCCGATGCCCAGGACCACGCGCGAACAGGGCGATCACCGGGTCGCCGCCGGCCAGCGCGCCGCTGGCGTGGGTGTAAATGCTCAGCTCGATATCGGTCATGTCCTCGCGGGGCTTGTTGACCAGCGCCTGGATCCGGGCCAGTGCGTAGCGGGTCCAGGCGCGCTCGAACGATCCCGACTCGGTCATCGCACGGCTCCTTTCCGTCCTCGATCAGCTGATTGGGCAGCAGGGGTCGCCCGCCGCGACACGGACGACCCGCCTGCTGCTACCGGTCCGGTTCAGGTGGGTCGCGCCCGCCCTGATCGGACACGATGGATTCAGCCGGCCAGTAGCGGCCGGCCGGCCGGGTAGGTAGCGCCGCCGGTAGCCTCCGACACCACGCTCACGTACAGGTAGGCGCCGACCGCGGCGAAGGCGAAGACCAGCACACCGCCGAGCTTCAACCAGCCGGTCGAGGCGTTCAGGGTGCCGATCAGGACTGCCAGCAACGCCAGGTCAACCAGTGCGAACAGCAGCGTGAACGCCATCGGCAGCCGCAGCGTGCCGAGCGTCAGCAAGGTGACCACCACGATCCAGCTGATCAGGAACAGCCCCTGGGTATGGGTGGCCGCGCTGGCGGTGATGGCGAACCAGTTGTGGGTCAGGCCGAGCACCAGCGTCGCGTAGCTGAGCCAGAAGCCGGCGAAGATGCCGAAGATGCTCGCGACCGCGCTCTGGCCGACCGCGGCCGCCCACACCGTGCTGAAGGCCAGGCCGATCCCGGTCGCGGCCATGATGATCGGCAGCGACGCGGCTGCCGCCGAGGCCGGTACGTAGCCGATCAGCACCAGGGCCAGCGCGACCGAACCGACGATGAAGACCGGCAGGCCGACCGCGGCCGGGTTGCCGGCCAGGAAGGCGTTCGGAGCGGCTGCGACCGGGGCAGGTTCGATCGGTGGCCGGTCGAGGTAGCTTGAATCCGGCGTAGTGGTTTCGGTAGCCATTGTTTGCTCCCTAGCAGTGAAGGTGTCCGGCAAGGTGCCGGAGATCGCCGAGCGGCCCCGCAACCGGCCACGACGCCGGTTCCGGCAGCAGCGCCAGAAGGATTTGCGCTCTCCTCAGGCGGTAAGTCGTCGGAGTTCGACCAGTACGGTCAGCACTCCGACCAGAGCGCAGGCCAGGTATATGTATCGGGAGTTGGCCTGCCACCACTGAACTCTCTTGCGGCAATACGGGGGCAACACGGTGAGATCGGATCCGGTGGTGGCGCGCAGGGACAGCCACATGGCCACCGAAACCAGTAGCGCTACCGCTGCCAGCGGAAGTATCGACTGTGCCATCGGGGCCTCCTCATCGTTTCAGTAGGGGTGACGGTCGGTGTGCTGGCTGCTCAGCTCGGCGCGAGCACCCGAACCAGCAGGAAGCCGTTGAGTGCGAGCACGATCAAGGTGATGAGCACGCCGGCGACCGTGACCGGAAGCTTGTTGGCAAAGCTGCCCATCACGCCGCTTCGGTTGGTGAACAGGATCAGCGGGATCAGCGCGAACGGCAGGCCGAAGGACAGCGCCACCTGGCTGAGCACCAGCGCCTGGCTCGGGTCACTGACCAGACCCAGGATCACCAGCGCCGGCAACGCCGAGACCATCCGGCGTAGCCAGATGCTGCTGCTACGGCGCAGGAAACCCTGCATGATCGCCTGCCCGCTGTACACCCCGGCGCATGCCGAGGCCAGCCCCGAGACCAGCAGCGCGATCGCGAATATCGCTGCGAACAAAGCGCCTTCCTGCCGCGCGAAGGCCGCGTGCGCGTCAGCCAGCGAACCACCGGAACCAGCCGGCAGCGTGGTGGCGATGAGCAGGATCAACACGTTGGCAAGCCCTGCCACTCCCATCGCCACGATCACGTCCCGGCGCAGGAACCGCAGCATCGCCGGGGTCCGGATCGAGCGCACCCGGCTGTCCAGGCCGCTGACCAGCGAGGAGTGCAGGAACACCGCGTGCGGCATCACGGTCGCCCCGATCACCCCGCAGCCAAGCAGCACGCTGTGCGAGGAGCTGAACCGCGGCACCAGCCCGGCCGCGGCCGCGGCCGGATCCAGCGGCGAGCGCAGCAGCAGGTAGCCGAGCGCGAGCAGCAGCGCGGCCAGCAACCCGACCACCACCGCCGGAAAGCTGTCGCGGCCGTTGACCCGTAACCGCAGGATGAACAGCGTCACCGCGGTCATGATCAGGCCACCCACCAGCAGTGGGATCGAGAACAGCAGGTTGAGCGCGATCGCGCCACCCACGAACTCGGCCAGGTCAGTCATGATGACCACCAGTTCGGCCACCAGCCACAGCATCAACCGGACCGGCGTCGTGGTGTTGTCCCGGCACACCTCGGCCAGGCTGCACCCGGTCGCCATTCCCAGCTTCGCCGACAGGTACTGGACCACCATGGCCATCAGGCTTGCCGCGATCACCGTCCACAGCAGCAGGTAGCGGAAGTCCGCTCCGGCTGAGACGTTGATCGCGATGTTGCCCGGATCGACAAAGGCGACCGCGGCGACGAACGCCGGGCCGAGCAAGCCGATGATCCGGCCACCGGACAGGAAGCCCCGTCCGGTGCCGGCATCGAATCCGGACAGCTCGGCAGTGGGCGTAGCCGGAGTCTCCGGATAAGCCCGCCGCGCGAGTGGCAAGTTCATTTACGGGATGTTCGACGGCCGGACGAGGCCCTCGGCCAGGTCGCCGAAGCCTGGCGCCCAGATCGCACCCGGGTTGCCGATGACCTCCTCGACGATCAAGGTCTCGGTGGTGAGCAGCAGCGCGGCGATCGAGGCCGCGCTCTGCAGTGCGGATCGGGTCACCTTCAGCGGGTCGATGATTCCCATGTCGAACATGTCGCCGTAGGTTCCGGTCATCGCGTTGAAGCCATGTCCGGTCGGCAGGTCACAGACCGCCTCGATCACCTCGTCACCGGAATAGCCGGCATTGATGGCGATCCAGCGCAGCGGCTCGACCAGGGCGTCCCGGACGATCTTGGCACCGATTCCCTTTTCATCGGTCAGTTCAAGGGAATCGATCGCGCTGCGGGCCTGCACCAGGGCGGTGCCACCGCCGGCCACGATGCCCTCTTCAACTGCCGCCCGGGTTGCCGACAGCGAGTCCTCGACCCGGTGCTGCTTCTCGGTCAGCTCCACCCCGGTGGCGGCACCGACGTGGATTACCGCGACGCTGCCGGACAATCTCGCGATCCGGGCCTGCAGCGCGTCCTTGTCGTGGTCGTTCTCGGCCCGTTCGAACTCATGCTTGAGCTGCTCGATCCGGGCGGTCACCTCGTTCTCCGGACCGATCCCGCCGACCAGGGTGGTGGTGCTGTCGGTGACCGTCACCCGGCGCACCTGGCCCAGTTGCTCGACCCGAATGCCATCCAGGCTCAGCCCGGCCTCGGTGTTGATCACCTGCCCGCCCATCCAGATGGCCAGGTCACTGAGTTCGGCGACCCGGCGATGCCCGAAGCCCGGTGCCCGGACGACCACCGAGCGGAACGTCTCGTGCACGTTGTTGGCAACCAGCATGCCCAGCGCCGGACCATCCACGTTCTGGGCGAAGATCACCAGCTGCCGGCCCGACTTGGTGACCTGCTCCAGCACCGGCATCAGGTCCTGGACCCGCGAGATCTTCTCCGAGGTCAGCAGCACGTACGGGTTGTCGAAGACTGCTTCCATCCGCTCCCGGTCGGTCACCATGTACGGCGAGATGTAGCCGTTGTCGATCTCGACGCCGTCGACATAGGTGACGTCCAGGCCGAAGGACGGTGATTCCTCGACGGTCACCACGCCACCCTTGCCGACCCGGTTGATCGCCTCGGCGATGATCTCGCCGATCTCGCTGTCGTTGTTGGCCGAAAGCGTGGCCACGCTCGCGAGGTCGGCCAGGCCGCCGACCTCGCTGGCTTCACCGGCGAGCTTGGCCAGTACTGCCTCGACCGCGGCCTCGATACCGCTCTTGAGCAGCATCGGGTTCGCACCGGCGGTGACGGCCAGCAGTCCCTCGCGCACCATCGCCTGGGCGAGCACGGTGGCGGTGGTGGTGCCGTCGCCAGCCACCCCGTTGGTCTTGGTGGCAACCTCTTTGACCAGCTGAGCGCCCATGTTCGCAAAGGGATTGCGCAGCTGGATCTCGCGGGCGATCGTCACCCCATCGTTGGTGATGGTGGGTGCGCCGACCAGCTTCTCGATCACCGCGTTGCGGCCCTTCGGGCCGAGCGTAACCTTGACCGCGTCGGCGAGGGCGTTGACGCCGGCTTCGAGCAACTGACGAGCTTCCACATTGAACCGTAGATCCTTAGCCATGATTTCCTTCTTTCGCTGAGTGCTTGTCAGTTGTCGGTGGCGGGTTCTATGCGGTCAGGGCACCAAGATCGCCCGTCCACGCACCTTGCCTGCGTCCAGGTCATCCAGCGCCCGAGCGAAGTCGGACAGCGCATAGGTTGAGGTGTGCAGGGTGACTTTGCCTTGCGCGGCAAGCACCATCAGCTCGGCAAGGTCGTTGTAGGAACCGACCAGGTTGCCGATGAAGTTGATCTCGGTCGAGATGATGTCGATCGTCGGCACGCTCAGGGTGCCGCCGTAGCCGATCACGTAGTAGTTGCCGTTACGGCGCAGGCTGGCCACCCCGTCCTCGATCGCACCGCCCTCACCGACGAAGTCGATGATCGCCTCGGCACCGTTACCACCGGTCAGCTCGGCGATCGCCTCGACCTGGTTTCCATCGGCGAGCACAGTGTGTTCGGCGCCGAGCTCCTTGGCCAGCGCCAGCGCATCGGCGTTGCGGTCGACCACGATCATCTCGGCCGGCGACAGCGCGTGCAGCACCTGGACGCCGATGTGCCCGAGCCCGCCAGCTCCGAACACCACGGCCTTGTCGCCTGGTCGGAGCTTGCGGGCCGCCTTGGCCACCGCGTGATAGGCGGTCAGGCCGGCATCGGCGAGCGCGGCAACGTCGGCCGGTTGCAGGGACGGATCGAGCTTGATGGTCGATCGGGCCGAGGTGTGCAGGTACTCGGCATAGCCGCCATCGGTGTCCACCCCGGGGAAGGCCGCGTTCATGCAGTGCACGTCGTCGCCGTCCCGGCAAGCCTTGCACAATCCGCAGGTGGCCAGCGGGTGCAGGATCACCGCGTCGCCGACCGCGACGTTGGTCACCGCGCTGCCCACCTCGGCCACCCAGCCGGCGTTCTCGTGGCCGAGCGTGTAAGGCAGCGGCACGTTCGTCTTGGGTTCCCACTGGCCTTCGATGATGTGCAGGTCGGTGCGGCAAACGCCGGCGCCGCCGATCTTGACGATCACATCCAGCGGCCCGGTGATCGTCGGGTCGGCGATCTCGACCAGTTCGGGTGCCGAGTGGTACTTGCTCAGCTGCACAGCCTTCATGCCAGGGCCTCCTGTTCTGCTTCACGCGGCCGCTGATCGGCGGCAGCTTCGGGGTAGCGGGTGGTCAGCAAGCCACGGCAGAAATGCGCGTTACCGTCGATGCTCACCCGGACGGTGCGCGCGTACCGCAGCCGTAAGGGCACCTGGTCGGCCGGCACTGAAACGCCGGCATCATCGACGAACAAAGCAGAATCGTCGCTGACCGGAAACCCGATGTCGGCCCGGCGGCGCAGTAGGCTGGCTCGCTCCGGGCCGGCCGGCAGGTCGACCAGCGCCGCCTCGGACAGCGTCTCGATCGTCCAGCCGCTGGCCAGCAACCGCTGGCAGGCTCGCTCCAGGCAGGCGGTGTGCGCCTTGCGCTGGAAGTTCAACCGGAGCTCGTCCAGTTCGGCGGCCGCCTCGTTCGGGAACGAGCCGACGAAGCCGGCATCGGCAGCCACCCCGGCATTGATCTCGGCCGAGGCGAGATGGTCGTCCAGCACCACCGAGGCCGACCGCACCCCGGGCACCGCGCGGACCGCGTCATAGGCATCGGCCACCATCAGGTAGGCGAAGTTCGGCGCGCAGAAATAGGTCGGTAGCCGTAACCGCACCGCCGCATGACCGCCCCGCACGACGGTCTCGGTTACGAAGCCGAGGTCGACGATCGACTCGTCCAACTCGGGGTCGCGCACCGTACCCAGCGCGGTGAGAACCGCGCTGGGTAGGTCAGAATCCACCGTGCTACCAGTGCGGCCAAGCTCGGGCATTGGCACAGCCGTCATGCCGACGCGCCAACCGCGACCTCGGACTCCGGCTCGGCAGGTACTTGTGCCTGGAGTTCAGCCGGCACCGCAATGTCATACATCGCAGCGGCATTCAGGCCGAGGATCTTCTTCTTCGCCTCGGTGGTCAGTGCCGAGTACTCGGTCATGTCGGCCGGAATCTGGAAGTCCACGAACTTCTCGATCAGCCACTTCGGCGTCCAGATCGCGTAGTCGCTGGAGAACTGGATCTTGTCCTCGCCGAGCCAGTACAGCAACTCCCCGATGATCTGGGCGAAGTACCGAGGCCGGGTATGGATGAATGGCATCGCGACGGCTAGGCCCGCGTAGACGTTGGATTCCTGGGTGGCGATCCAGCAGAAGTCCTCCAGCCGGGGCAGCCCGCAATGCTCGACGATGAAGTTCAGGTCGGTGAAATCAGTGGCAACCGCGTCGACGTCGGCGACGTCGAAGGCATCCCGATCAAGCGGCCGGATGGTCGGGCCCTTGTGCACGTGGATGTTCTTGATGCCCAGTTCCCGGCACACCTCCAGGTAGCGGTAGGCCCACGGGTCGGTCAGCTTGTAGCCACGGGACTCGCCATGCCACTCGGCGGTGTAGAGCTTGACGCCCTTGAGGCCGAACCGCTCGGCGTCGGCGCGCAGCTGATCGAGGCCGCCCTCACCGTTACGCGGGTCGAAGTTGTGGTTGTAGGTCAGCTTGTCCGGGTTGGCCTGAGCCAGCGCGAACGCTTCCTCGGTCTGGCCGAAACCGCTGTGGTAGAAATCGCCGAGGGCGGCCGGCTGGAAGATCGCGTGATCGACATAGCCGTCGGTGAACAGGTCCTTCAGCAGCCGCTGGCCACCGTAATAGGTGTATTCGTCATAGCTCCAGACGGCGTCTTCCGGGCTGAGATTCTTGTGATAGTCGTAGAAGCAGTCGATGAACTGCTTGCCGTGCACGTTCTTGCAGTTCTGCTCGCGGCCGTCCCACAGGGCGATGTGAGCGTCCACGATGAAGTAGTTCTCACCATCCTTGGTGTACATACTCAAATCTCCTTTGAAAAGAGGAAAAACGCCTTGTTGGTGGCCCACCGGCGGCGACTGGTTGACAGTCGCCGCCGATGCGCCGCTATGCCTGGTCGGTCGTTAGGACAGCGGGGTCAGGTCGAAGTCGATGTACTCGGCCGCGTCCTCCGGGTTGGCGAACATGATCGTCATGTCGTCGAGGTGCACCATCCGGCCGTAGTGGGTCGACATGATCTCCTCGAAGTCCGAGCCGTCGAACTCGGCACCGAGCGCTTCAGTGATCTCGGCGTAGTCGAAGATGATCTTGTTCTTGCCGTCCACCCGGATCATGGACGGGAACTCCGAGATCGTGATGCCCTCCTTGGCGCCCATCACCTCGGCCACCACGTAGCCGTTCTGGTTGTTCATGAGCGTGACGCCGCACATGTTGGACGAGGTGCGGTTGACGTCGAAGCTGACTGAGGAACTGGTCACGTCTAGCTCTCCTTTACAGAGTTGAGGCCGAAGTCGGCGATGAGGTGTTCGAAGTCCGCGCTGGCTGCGGCGAAGGACTCGGCGAACGTGATCGTGCGCTCCGACGGCTGCGACCAGATCGGCTGCAACTCAAACGCTGCCTTGCGGCTGACCGGCACCCACTTGTCCAGCCAGGACTGCATGACCGCCCGGTTCGCCTCACCATGGGTCGCGTCGTTGGCCAGCTGGGTGAACAGCACCCGGGTGTAGCGCAGGTCGCGGGTGTAGTCGTTCTCACCGGCACCGATCAGGGTGGGCGTGATGTAGTCGCCGTTGCGCGCCGCGATCTGCATGAGCAGGTCGCTGCGGAACAGCACGCCGACCAGCGGCTCGAACACCACGTTGGTGGCAAAGACGGCCTCGGCCCAGTCGCCGATCGCGGTCAGCCGCTCGACGTTCTCGCGAACACCCTGCCAGGACGGGTTGTCCTTCCACGCCGACAGGTGCGCCTTGCCGTCGAAACCCTCGATCGATTCGGACAGGTCCAGGTTGTACAGCGCGAGGTCCTGGGCGAAGCGCAGCCGGTGGACGCTGTTGACGCAGATCGCGTTGTTGATCATGTTCGTCGGCGCCTCCCGCTGTGCCGCGACGAACACGTGCATGCCCAGGCCCTGCTCGGCGTGCATCCACGCGCCGACGTTCTCGGCCACGAACCGGGTCCAGGTCGGCGACCAATGCGAGTAGGCGTTGGCTTCCTTGGCGTTCTGCAGGTTCAGCTCGATCTGGCGGACGATGTTGGAGTTGTTGCGGTAGATCGTCTGCTCCCACTCCTCGTTCGGGTCGAGGAAGCTGTGCCAATTGCTGCTCTGCAACGAGGTCCACTCATGCGGGTAACCGCCGACGCCGTTTGCGAAGCTGTAGAGCCAGCCCTGGGTCAGGTGGCGATCAGGGTCGGGCTGGACGTCGGTGGTGACGTCCTCATAGACCGTCGCGCGCATCTTCTGCGGTTTGAAGTAGTTGTAGGACCTGCTGTTCGAACTCGGGAATTCCTGCATCCCCGCCTCGGCCCCGGTGAATTCCGGCTTGGGGAAGCTCTGCGGTGCCCCGTGGACCCGGTTAGCACTGTGTCCCTTTTCCTTGACTGGTGCGTTCATGGATTGCCTTCTTCCTTGGACATCCGTGGCGGAGACCGTCGGACCCGCGAGTGCCGCAGGTTCGGTCAGTCGTTACTGGGATTCGGCCGTGATGGTGAACTTGTCGAAATGGATCTGTTCGGTTGCCACGTTGCGGCTGGCCAGCAGGCTCAACGCGGCGTCGATCATCGGGGGTGGCCCACACAGGTAGACATCTGCCGAGGCCAGGTCCGGCTCGTGGTGGCCGACCACGTTGTGGACGAAACCGGTGGTGGCCGGGTCCCAGTCATCAGGCCAGGAATCCGACAGGCACGCGATGTATTTCAGTTGCGGCAACCGGGTGGCCAGTGCCGCAAGCTCATCGGCGCAGATCAGGTCGTCGACGGTTCGCGCGCCGTAGTAGAAGGTGACCGGCCGCTCGCTGGCCGACTCGGCAAGCTGGCGCAGCAACGCCAGCATCGGGGCCATGCCGGCACCGCCCGCAGCGAACACCAACCTGCGCGATGAACTCTGCTTGAGCGTGAATGTGCCGTACGGGCCGGTCACATCGAGCTTGTCGCCGACCGCGAGCTTGCCTTCCAGCAGGCCGGAGAAATGCCCGCCCGGGTAGCGCTTGATGATGAACTCCAGCACGCCGTCCGGCGATGGCGGGGTGGCCATCGAGAACGACCGGTGCTCACCCTGGCCAGGAATCTGGATGTCGACGTACTGGCCGGGGTAGTAGCGCATCGAGCCGGCTTCGACCAGTTTCAGCTGCAGCCGGGTGATGTCATGGGTCAATGAGGTGAGGCCGGTGATCTCGGCGGCCGCGGTCACCACCGGCAGGCCTGAGTGGATCATCTCCTCATCGAAGTTGATCAGCTCGACCTCGAGGTCGGAGTAGGCATGTGCCCGGCAGAGCAACACGTAACCCTCGTCGCTCTCGTAGTCGGCCAGCGCGAAGGTGGAGTACTTGCCCATCTGCACGTCCCCGTCGAGCAGGAACGATTTGCACGCCGAACATTGGCCTTCCTTGCAGCCGTGCATGAGCATCACGCCTTGCCGGAACGCGGCGTCGAGTATCGTCTCGTCCTCGGTAACCTCGATATCGATGCCGACCGGCTCGAACCGAACGTTGTGGGTCTCACCCATAACTCACTCCTTCATGGCGGTCGCGGAAGCTGCTTGCGGCCGGCGACTCGCAGCACGGCGGTGGGACCTGGCGGTGGTTGCCCACCGCCGCGCTGCGACTCAGGGGAACTCCTTAGACGTTGGCCGGCGTCCGGTTGGGGTTGGCCCGGTAGGCCGTCGCCCACGCCTCGCGCTCGTCATCGGTCATCGCATTGATGGTGACCATCGGGCTGCCGAACTCGATGCCCTTGACGTCGTTGAGCGTCCACAGCTTCTTCGGGTCGTCCAGATGCAGGTGCGGCTGCGGGATGAGGGTCTTCCCGTCGTCGCGGACGTAGCCGAGTTGGCTGATGATGTCGGCGAGATCCTGACCGTGGTACAGGGTTTCCCATTCCCGCTTGCCGGTCAGCTTGCCCATGTTCGGGGTGTCGCGGCCTTCGTAGGTCGGCCGGAAGGCGACCGCGTCGGTCCAGCGGCAGGTCTCCGAGCAGTAGGTCCGCCACTCGCCATCGACCTTGTCGATGACCATGTCCTCGCGAATCAGCGCGGGCACCATGCAGGTCCAGCACCGGCACGGGTACTCATAACCCACGCTCTCGAAGGCGATCGGCTTGTTCTTGCCCGGGTAGGCCAGCCGGTTGTAGGCCTCCCACCACTTGCCGAACTGGTCATACCAACCCGGGTACTTGTGCTCGAACCACTCGAAGTCGGTGTCGGTCATGGCGTCGATCCGCCAGTAGTTGACCGGCCAGCCGGTAGCGAAGAACTGGGCAACCCGGTGCACGTAGTGCTTGTTGTAGATCCGGTCCCAGGCCAGTTCGACCAGGTCGTGCGGGATGACCAGCCCGTACTTCTCGAGCGGGATCAGGTAGCTGCGGTAGTAGTCGTCATAGATCCACCGGCGCCACATCTCGGCGTAGGAGTCGCGGTCCTTGCGACGGTCCTTGGTGCCGTACTCGATGAAGGTACCGATCGCGGCGTCCACCACGCAGTGGTTGTTCCACCAGGCGTAGCGCAGGTCGCGCTCGAGCAGCTGCCGGTTGTCCTCGTCGGCCAGTGCCATCAGCAGGATCGAGTAACCGTTGCTGATGTGGCGCGACTCGTCGGACTGCACCGAGTGAAACACCGTCGGCAGCAGGTAGTCGCCGTTGGCGGCGGCCTCCGACGGCATCGCCACGAACAGGGTGTTGGTGAACGCGGTCTCGGCCACCAGGGTGAGGTAGACGTTGGCCGCGGTGATCGCATCGCCGGTGATGAAGCCCTCGCCGAACTGGCGCCCGATGGTGCCGGCGTAGTTGTTGGCGAAGGCCTTCTCGGTGATGTCGAAGCCGGCCGGGTCGATGTAGTGGTTCATGTAGAGCCGCTTGAGGTTCATCTGGATGGTGGAGTGCCGAACCTCATCGATCATCTGCACCGCGAGCCCGTTGTGGATCTGCGGGTTCGGTACGGCGTCGATCGCCAGCGGCATCGCACGGGCCGCCGAGATCTCCGGGAACGGGATGATGGACAGGAACAGCTTCTGCCATTCCATCCAGCGTTCCTGCACCTGACGGAACATGTTGCCGCGGATCGCTCCGTCCATGGCACCGAAGACGCGATTGTCCTTCTCCTCCTCCATCGGGAAGTAGGAGCGCAGGATCTGCTTGAGCGGATCCTTCTTGGGGGACTTGTCGAACTTGTAGTCCGTACCGAAGCGCGTCGCCGGTGTGGCGAAGGTTGGCTCCCACGAGAGTTCGGTGATCTTTTCGTGGGCCTTGCTCAGGCTTTGTCTACTCACCTTGGTTCCTCCTCGGGCTGTGAGTGGTCCATTCAGTGCCGCGTGCCGGGCGGTTCCGGGCCGCTGCGCCGAACCGACATCGGGGCACACCCGCTGTACGGGGTGCTCCCGACGTGCGAGAGTCATTGCATCCCCGGAGCAGGTCCTCGACCGTCTCAATCTGAGATAGCGGTCACAGTCCTGACTCGTATCCTTAACCCAGCGGCAATACATCGCCGAGTGACCGGCAGCGCACCGCTGCCGCACAGTTACCCGGGTAAGGCTGCGTAACAGGCGGCAACGGGGCCGGCCAACCTGCGGCTCCGGCTGCTGTGTATCCAGGCAGCACACGCTCCTAGAACCATCCAAACCAGGGATGGAGGCTCTCGTGCACGAACCGGCAACAGCGTCGAAGTCCGGCGCCCGAGCGCTCGACAGCGCCCGGACCAAGTTCCTGTCCCGAGAAGGCGAGACCGACCCGCAGGTGCGCCGGATGATCATGGCGTCCTGGCAGCGATCGCGGGACAACGACGTGGGGATCGACCGGATCCG
The DNA here is from genome assembly GCA_039922115.1 of Jatrophihabitantaceae bacterium. Taxonomy (GTDB): domain Bacteria; phylum Actinomycetota; class Actinomycetes; order Mycobacteriales; family Jatrophihabitantaceae; genus Jatrophihabitans_A. The sequence continues at coordinate 3,540 of JBDSAN010000354.1, read as the reverse complement.
GGTTCCCTACGTTCGCGATCCGGATCTGGAAGCCCCGCTGTTCCGCAGCGCCGCGCCGATCCTGGACACTCTCGGCGATCAGCTGCAAAGCGAATCAGTGAGCATCATCCTCACCGACCACACCGGCATGGTGCTCGATCGCAGGTGTTCCGGCGCCGATATCAATACCCGGTTGGATCAAGTACATCTGGCGCCCGGCTTCAGCTACGCCGAGGAGTTTGCCGGCACCAACGGCATCGGGACGTCGCTGACCAGTGGTCGGGCAGCCTTCGTCGAGGGCCACGAGCATTACTCCGAGGAGCTTCGCCAGTTCGCCTGCGCCGGCTCGCCGATCCGCCATCCCACCCGCGGCAAGGTGATCGGGTTGCTGGACCTGACGTCCTGGAGTCATTCGCCCGGCGCGATGCTGATGGCGCTGGCTTCGGCCACCGCCAGGCAGATCGAGCAGGAATTACTCGCCCAGACCGGCATGCGCGAACTCGCGCTGTTCTCCGAATACCTCAAGGTGTGCCAGCAGAGCAACGGCCCGGTGCTCGCGCTCAACAACGATGTGGTGATGACCAACAACGATCTGCGCCAGCTGCTGGACGGTCCGGAGCACGAGGCGCTGGTCGGCTATGCGATCGACACCATGCAATCGGCCAAGCGCGAATCGATGCGCACCGTCCAGCTACCCAGCGGACGAAACGCTTATTTGCGTTACACACCAGCAAACTGTGCGGACGGCCCGGCCGGCGGCGTGTTCCGGATCCGGTTCGGTCGGTTGGTCGAGCCGGTCAACACCACCGCGCAGCCGGCCGGTCGGGCAACCGGGCCGCTGACCATGCCGGGCCTGGTCGGTTCCGGGACGGTCTGGTCCCGGTGCGTGCAACAGGTCGATTCCCGGTACCGAGCCGGCGACTGGATGGCGCTGGAAGGCGAACTCGGCACCGGCAAGCAGTCGCTGCTGCGCGCGGTGCACCGGTTGCACAATCCGTCCGGCAACTTCCGGATCTTGCAGGCACCCGAACCGGCTGATTTCGAGGACTGGTTGGCCACTCTCGCCGAGGCGCTGACCGTGCCGGAGGCGATGATCGTGCTCGCCGAGGCCGAGCAGCTCACCGACCAACAGGCCAGTGCGGTCGGCGACCTGCTGATCGAGGCCTCGGCCGATCCGGAACGGCATTCCCGGGTCGCGATCACCGTCAGCACCTCGGTGCCGAAGATGCTGCGCGCGGTGTTCCCGCGCACGGTCGACGTCCCGGCGCTTCGGCATCACATCGATGACGTCGCGCAGCTGGTGCCGCACCTGCTCGAGCAGATCCCGAGCGGCAACCGGTTGACCTGCTCGCCGGCAGCGCTTGCCCAGCTGTGCCGGTTGAACTGGCCGGGCAACGTCAGCCAGTTGCGCGGGGTGCTGGTCTACGTGGTGCAGCACCGCCGGTCGGGCACCATCGAATTGGCTGACCTGCCACCGGAATGCCGCTCGAACAGCCGCCGGGTGCTCACCCCGATCGAGGCACTGGAACGCGACGCGATCGTCAACGCGCTGCACGATCAGGCAGAAAACCCGACCGCTGCGGCGAAAACACTAGGTATGTCGCGCGCGACCATTTATCGAAAGATCAGGCAGTACGACATCACGCTGCCGCGCGGCCGCTGATCTGAGCCCGACCAGCTCGTGCTCAGATCAGGTGTGCCTTGCGGTACAGCGCCATGCTCGGACCGCCGGCGATACCGGCCTCTTGCAAGAACGGCATGATCTTTGCTGCCATCCAGCGCTTGGATTCCTGAAAGTTCGGGTTCGCCTTGGCGGCAGCACGTCCCAGTTCGGGCTCGATACCGACTGCCGCGTAGACCTTCGGATCGATCAGCGACTCGACCAGCAGGTAGCTGACGATGGCAACCACGGCCCGCTGGTGGGCCAGCGAGGCCCGACCGAGCCGTGGCATCATCCTGGCCAGTTCTTGCCGGGCATAGCGGACGTGGCGAGCCTCTTCGACCACATGAATCCGGTTGATGCCGCGGATCAGCGGCTGGATGCTGTCATCGACCATCGCCTCGCGTTGCAGCCGATCCAGGATCTCTTCGGCGACCAGCACTGGCGCGAACATCGCCGGACCACCCGCGGTTGCCTTGTAAACCCGGGCCAACTGGTGCAGCAACCGGGGCGCGCCGTACCGCGGGACGCCGAGCCGGTCGGCAGCCCGGCCGAACATCACCGAGTGCCGGGTCTCATCACCGATCTCGGTGAGGGCGTATTGGGCATGCGGCGTGCGGGCATCCAGGTCATAGGCGTAGCGAAGCATCATCTGCATCAGGATGATCTCGAACCACAGGCCGACCTGCATGATGCTGGCGACCTCATGCTTGGACAGTTCGATTTGCTGCTGTTCGGTCAGGCTGTCCCATAGCTCGGTCCCGTACAGCGAGAGTCGATGCTTCGGCGCGAACCACAGGCCCGGCACGAGCTCGGCGTCCCAGTCCAGTTCGGTCATTGGATCGAAGGAGTTCTCGGTCGAGGCGATCAGTAGCCGGGTCGCTGTGGTCTGTCGGTCAAGCACCTGGGTCGCCCTGCTCATCGCAGCCTCCGCTTACTCGTCAACTGAACCTGCCAGTGCCTTTTACAAAGTTTGCGATACTGACAGTATCGGCAACTTTGGCAGGTGTCCAGCAGTTCAGTCGAGCCGATTCGGTGAGGCGATCAGCCGATTGGCGGTGGCTCGCGGACGATGCCCTGCTCGATCGCGTACCTGGTCAGCTGGGCCCGGTTGCGCAACCCGGTCTTGTCCCGAATCCGGTCCAGGTGCGAGCGCACCGTCCGCACGCTGATGTGCAGCAACTCGGCGATATCGGCGTCCTTCTCCCCCGCCGCCACCAGCGACAGCACCTCACGCTCGCGCGCGGACAGCACCAGCTTGGGTCCGGCCGAACGCCCCAGCGAGGCATTGAGCAGGAACGAGGCCAGCGTCGGGGTCACATAGCTGTTGCCGGCCGCGACCTCACGCACCGCGCGGACGATCTCGACCCCGTCGGTGTCCTTGGTCAGGTAGCCCTTCGCGCCGGCCCCGATCGCGCCGAGCACCTCGTCCTGGCCGGCGTGCGCCGAGACCACCAGCACCCGGTGTCCCATCCCGACCACCTGCATCACCGCGGCCGCGTCGCCGACCCCGCGCAGCTTGAGGTCCAGGATCACCACCGCGCCCGGTTCGAGCCGGGCCGCCGCAAACTGGGCGACCGATTCGGCTGTGGTGGCAACGGTAAAGTCCGGCACCTCAGCCAGCACCCTGGCCACCGCCGCCCGGAACAGCGGGTGGTCCTCGACAACCGCGACCACGATCTGCTGGCCGTCCAACTCAGCCGTCATCGGGCACCGGCCGGCACGACCCGCTGGGCCGCGGCCTGATCCAGCGCCGGCCCGCTCGGGACCAGCGCGAGCACCGCTGTCGTCAGCACCACCGGGCTGAGCTTGCCAAAGCCCAGCGCGCTGACCGCCGCCGGGGACGAGATCGGGTACTTGATCCCGTCATCGGCCAGCAGGTAGGTAGTCGTCGCTGCGCC
>JBDSAN010000353.1:0-2663 GCA_039922115.1 Jatrophihabitantaceae bacterium | reverse complement strand
GGCCCCGGCCAGGCGGTTGCTGACCGCAGCGGTGAACTCACCGACGTTCATCAGGGCCAGTTCCTCGGACTCGTCCTCGGCGAACCGGATCCGGTACTCGTCCTCAACCCGCATCAGCAGGTCGGCCAGCGCCAGCGACTCCAGGTCCAGCCCAGCCGGTCCCAGCGTGGTGGCGTCATCGATACCCTCGACGTCGTAGTTCATGTCATTCAACGACGAGACGACAAACGCGCGAACGTGATCCGACATGGAATACCTTCTCTCTCCTGTGCTGGCGTCCGGAGTCCGGATCGGACCCCGCGTACGCCGAAGCCGCTGACCATTGGCGCCGGGCCGGTCACGAGGCACTTCCTCGCAGGACGGCCCGGTCTCGAACCAACTTGCCGGTTCGGGTTCGGGGAAGTTCGGGCAGCACTCGCAGCACTCGGGGCTGCTTGTACGGTGCGAGCTGGCTGGCCAGGGCGGCCTCCACCTGCTCGGCGGTACAGCCGCCATCAAGCTGCAGGTAGGCCACGATCTCCTCGTCGTAAAGCACGATCGCCGACACCACGCCAGGTAGCGCGCCGATGGTGGTCTCGACCTCGGCCAGGTCGACCTGCAGGCCGCCGATGGTGACCTGGGAATCCAGCCGTCCCAAGATGGTGACCAGGCCGGTCTCCGGATCGACAGTTCCGGCGTCCTTGGTGTGCAGCCAGCCGTCGGCCCAGCGTTCGGGAACCGGTAGGCCGAGATAGGGCGAGAGCTCCCGCTCGATCCACAGCTCGCCGGCCACCGACCGGATGTTGATGCCGGGCGCCGGCAGCACCGAGGGCCGGTGGCTGCCGTACAGGTCGGTGCCGATGACCCCGACCTCGGTCATCCCGTACATGTTGCCCAGCGGCACCTGATACATCTCGACGAACTTCGCCGCGGTCGCGGCCGGCACCAGCTCGCCGCCGGTGGTCATCCGGCGTAGCTGGCTCGGCCGGCGGTCGCTGGTGGCGGCCATCGAGACCAGCAGTCCGATGTGGAAGGGCACCCCCAACACGGTGGCCGGGCTGGTGCCGGCCTCGATGGCATCCAGGATGCTGTCGCCGGTCAACCGCTCCGGTGGGGTGAGCTCGACCCCGGCGTGCAGCCCATACAGCAGGCCGCCGACCAGGCCGAGCACGTGCACCATCGACGGCAGCAGGATGATCCGCTCGCCGGGCAGCGCGACCCCATCGATCTTGGTGTAGCGCTGCACCTCGGCCACCAGGTCTGAGGCCATCCGCCCGATCACCTTGGACGGCCCGGTTGAGCCCGAGCTCAGCTGTATGACGGCGTGTGCCGTTTCGGCCGGCTGGCTGCCGAGGCTGGTAACCGTCTCCTCGACCTCATGAAAGATCCGCATACCGCCGGCAACCCGGATCGGCGAGACCATCACCTGCGGGTTCAGCCGCTGGACGGCCCGGTCAACCTCGAAATCGGTCAGCCGGTGATCCAACAGCACTGCCTGGGCGCCCAGTTGCCAGACCGCCAGCAGGTTGGCGACATAGTTGATCGAGGGTGGCAGCCGCAGCGCGGCGGCGCCGCCCGGCTGCAAGCCGGCCTCGACCAGTCGCTGCCGGCGAGCCGCCACCAGTTGCCGAAGTCGGTCGCGGTCGAGTTGGACGGGCCCGCTGAAACAGACCTGGCCTGCCGGGCCGGCCAGCAGTACCTCATCGACCCAGCCCGGATCGAGGGGCCGCATCAGGTCTGCTCCCTGCTCCATCGTCATGCGGGCTCCAAAGACGGGTTGAGGGCGAGCGACACTAACCATTCCTAAGCGATCGGATGCCTTTTGGCGGACATTTGTCGAGTGGATGACGAGACAATACGTCAGGAGGAGGGCATAGTGCTATAGCTGAAGCGATGTCTGCGCATGAGATGACTTCAAACGGTTGAAGTAACCCTGCGCCAATAGCAGGTGCCGGGTAGATATATGGCAGTTACTGGACGATCGATGCGCGACTGAGTGATTACGGAGCGTAGGAATTGCGATACGGAACGCGTATCGTCTGCGAAACTCACGAAATGACTCGCTGGCGCCAGCCGGGTTCGGGTCACCCAATGACTGCAGCCGGTGATCATCTACCTTGCCCGGATGGGCTATCGTGCCACGCCGAGTGCCAGCACCAGCCCCTCCCCACCACCGGTCATCCGGGGCATTTTGCCCCCGACTGATGCCTTGTGCGACAGTTGTCCGAAACTGTTCGCCGGACAATGCCTGCCGCAGTCCTGGCAGCGTTACTTCTTTACCTCGGCCGGCAAGCACTTAGTCGCGGATTATCCTGACTGACGATTCTTCGCGGCCGGGCGCCGAGCCATCGGCTGCCAGCGGTCAGCCCGCATTATCGGCGCCGGTGCCATTGTTCGCGGCCGGCAATGGGTTAGCCGGGAATTGGACGCAGCTGGCTGACCGGCGACGCTACCCCGCTCGATTTCGGTTTACCGGGACAACCTTGACAGGCCAGCCAGCCAGGGTGAAGGCTGTTGCGCATCGCGCTCGCTGTTCTGTCAGACGCATTCTGGGGTGGTCACCATGATCGGAATCCGGGCGGTGCGAACGCGGTGATGCCTAGCGAACTGCCCGACAGCCTGATCGCAACCCTGCCGGGTAGCTACTACACCGACCCGTCGGTGTTTGCCGCCGAGCAGGAAGC
>JBDSAN010000352.1:0-9815 GCA_039922115.1 Jatrophihabitantaceae bacterium | reverse complement strand
CCATGCCGGCCGGCGGCCGGCCACACAGTGAGGAACACCATGACCGCTAGCAAGACAACCCGCTCGAGCGTGCCTACCAAAGCCGACCAGGCCGCCATCGCCGCGGTGCCGGCCCGGATGGTCAAGGCCTGGGCCGAACACGACGCCGATGCCTTCGCCGACCTGTTCGTCGAGGACGGTTCGATGATGCTGCCGGGCCGCTACGCCAAGGGCAAGGACGAGATCCGGGCGTTCATGTCGGCCGCTTTCGCCGGACCGTACAAGGGCACCCAGGTCACCGGCACCCCGATCGAGCTGCGCCGGCTGGCCACCGGCGCGGTCGCGCTGATCACCGTGGGCGGGGTTATCCCGGCCGGCAAGAAGCAGCTGGCTGACTCCGATGCCATCCGCGCGTCCTGGATCCTGGTCAAGCGGGACGGCGAATGGTTCCTGTCCGTCTACCACAACTGCCCGCGCGATCCAGCCTGACCAGCACCCTCCAAGCTAACTGGCCGTCGTCGCGGTCGGGGCCTGCTGCAGGTCGGCCCCGTCCGCGGCGCTCACCAGCGCGCGACCTCGGCCGCGATCGGCGCTAGCGCCTGGATCGCGGCCAGGTCGTCGTAGCGCTTGAGTATCCCGTAGGCAACGGTGAATCCGAGCTCGTGCAGTGCGCGCAACTGCCCGAGCAGCGCGTCCGGATCGCTGGTGTCGAAGTCGAGCATGGTGGTCTTGGTGATGGAGTCGTAGTCGCGGCCCTCGCGCTGGCAATGCTCGCGCAGCACGTCCAGCTTGTGCTGCTCCTCGCCGCCGGCGAACAGGTTGCAGGCATCGGCGTACTTGGCCACCAACCGCAGGGTCTTGCGCTCGCCGCCGCCACCGATCAGGATCGGCGGATGCGGTTTCTGCAATGCCTGCGGAGAATTGACCGTTGCGCCAAGGTGATAGTGCTCGCCCTCGAATGGCCCGTCCTCGGTACTCCACAGTTGCTTGGCGATCTGTAGCACCTCCTCCAGCCGCTCGAAGCGCTCGGCAACCGGTGGGAACGGCAGCCCGAGCGCCACCGATTCCTGCTCGTTCCAGGCCGCCCCGATGCCCAGGAAGGCCCGGCCGCCCGATAGCACGTCCAACGTGCTGACCGCCTTGATCAACAGGCCGGGCGGCCGGTACACCGCCGCGGTCACCATCGTGCCAAGTCTGATGTCTGACGTGACGCCTGCCAGGTAGCCGAGCGTGGTGTAGGCCTCCAGCATCGGATCCTCATGCGGGCCGATCATGCCGATCTGGAAGAGGTGATCCATCACGGTCAGCGAGCTGATGCCCGCCGCTTCGGCGGTCTGGGCGATTCGGGCCAGCGTCTGACCGGTGCTGTCCGGTGCGCCTTCATAGTTGAAGCTGCAGACGTGCAAGCCGAGCTGCATGGACTACCTCCGTCGGGTCAGGGTGGACGGGCTTTCAGCTGGTGGCGGCATCCCGCCACAGGTCGATGCCGCCCTCGACCGCATGCTGATCGATGTCAGCCAGTTCCGCGTCGGTGAAGTCGAGGTTGCCCAGCGCGGCGATGTTCTGCTCGAGCTGGTGCACCGAGGACGCCCCGATCAGCACCGAGCTGACCCGCTCGTCGCGAGCCACCCAGGCCAGCGCCAGCTGAGCCAGCGATTGGCCGCGCCGCTCGGCGAGGGAGTTCAGCGCGCGGATGTGGGTCAGGTTCTGCTCGGTGAGCAGATCCGAGGACAGCGAGGAATTCTCCGCCATCCGGGAATCGGCCGGCACCCCGTCCAGGTACCGGTCGGTCAACATCCCTTGCGCCAGCGGGGAAAACGCGATCACGCCGGCGCTCACCTCGGCGGCGGTCGCCAGTAGGCCGCCCTCGACCCACCGGTTGAGCATCGAGTAGGACGGCTGGTGGATGAACAGCGGAGTGCCCAGTTCACGCAGGATCGCCGCGGCCGCCGCGGTTCGCTCGGCGGAGTAGGACGAGATGCCGGCGTACAGCGCCTTGCCGGAGCGGACGGCCTGGTCCAGCGCGCCCATCGTCTCATCCAGCGGGGTGTCCGGGTCGTTGCGGTGGTGGTAGAACACGTCGACATAATCGACGCCCATCCGGCCCAGCGACTGGTCCAGGCTGGCCAGCAGGTACTTGCGCGAGCCGTGGTCGCCGTACGGACCGGGCCACATGTCCCAGCCGGCTTTGGTGGACAGGAACAGCTCGTCGCGGTACGGACGGAAATCCTGGGCGTACAGCTTGCCGAAGTTCAGCTCGGCCGAACCGTAGGGCGGGCCGTAGTTGTTGGCCAGGTCGAAATGAGTGACTCCGAGGTCGAAGGCCCGGCGCAGGATCGCGCGCTGGGTCTCCAGCGGCCGGTCGTCCCCGAAATTGTGCCAGAGCCCCAATGAAATAAGGGGAAGTTTGATTCCACTGCGACCCACTCGACGGTAGGTCATCCGGTCGTAGCGATCAGCGGCTGCCAGATAGGTCATGACCGCATTGTCGCAGAGCCGGCTGGTTCAGGTTCGCGCCACCGGGTCGATGTGCAGGGCGCAGCCGCGTAGCGACAGTTGCAGCACGATCCGGTCGCTACGGTTCGGGGGGATCACCTGCACTGAATCGGAATTGTCGGCATTGCAGGTCGAATCGTCCACCAGCCGGGCGGTTACCGAGCTGCCGGGCGCGATCTGGACCCGCGCCGGTGGCAGCGCCGAACGGGCGGCCGGTTGCCCGATCAGGTTGCCGGCCTTGATCAACTGGACGCCGGGAAACCCGGTCAGTGAGCAGGACACCGCGGAAGTATTGGTGAACTGCAGGAAGGCGTACTGGTGCCCGGCAGCACCCGAGGCGCGCAGCGCCATCACCTTCAGCGAGCGGGTCGGGCAACCGCCCGGACCGTCGATCGGGACGACCGTGGCGCTGCTGGCCGGAGCCGGCTTGGCGCTGCTGCTGGCCGGCCGACTGGTCGTGGTGCTGCTGGCCGGGCTACTGCTCGACGGGCCGGTACTGCTCGCCGGAGCGGTGCTGAGCGGCAGGCTGGTGGTCGCGGGCAGGTCAGCCTGGGGCTGGTCCGCCTGGGGCTGGGCGGCCCGGGTGCAGCCGGTAACCAGCACAGCCGTCATACCGCCGATCAGCAGCAGGTTGGCTGCGCGCAACGTTCTCACCGGTGCCCTCTCAGTTGATCCGCAGGTCGGTGCCGTGCGGCATCTGGAACTGCCGGGTGGCCGCCGACGACGATATCGCGCTCCACAGCTGGCTCCAGGCAACGACATTGGAGATGCTGCCGCAGGATCCTGCCTGAACGCAGGCGGTCTGCTCGGTCAGCGGACCGCCGAAGTAGATCCGGGGCAGGCCGACCGACGTTCCAGTGAGCGAGATGTACTTCCACTGCTGGGGCATCGCGTAGTTGTAGATCTGCGGCAGGCTGATGATCCGACTCGGTGCCGCCCCGCCGGACAGCCACTGCAGGTCAGCCATTCGCCAGCCGTTGTTGCAGCCGCTACCCGCCGCGCCGGTGGAGCAACCGTCGGCCGAGCCGTTGAACACGAACCTGGCACCAGTGGCCGATAGGTAACCGGCCAGCCACGACCGGCTCTGGCCGACGGTGGCCGAGAAGCCCGGCTCCATGTCGTTGGCGCCGGCGATGACCATGCCCGGGTGGTGCGCGGCCGCGTAGGCCAGCACCGGAGCGACCACGTTTCTGGCCCACGAGATGCCAGCCCCGGCGCTGACATCGACGTCGTTGTTGGTGCCGATGGCCAGGGTCAGCGGCGCGTACGGGCGCTGCTGGACGGCATAGCCGTCGAGGTAGGCGTTCACCGCGCTGACCACGGCGGGGTAGCTGAGGAACCTGGAGGTGGCCGACAGCAGCGCACCGTGGTTGATCTCGTCCTGGCCGCCGATCTGCAGCAGTACCAGGTAGCTGTGTCCGGACGGGTCGTGGCTGGCATCGGCGGCGCCCATCGCCCGCATGATGGCCGCGTCGCTGCCCAGGTTGCCGGTCAGGTTGCGCAGGTAGTGGCTGGTCGACACCGGGGCCGGCGTGACCTGCGGCGGGATGTTGGTGGGGATCGCGCCGGTCAGGGCGGCCGAGCCGGCGCCGAAGGAGTTCACCGCCCGGATGGTGAAGGTGTAGTGCGCGCCGTTGGTGAGGCTGCCGACCACCGCACCGGTCGCGTTGCCGGGCACCGTGATCACGGTGCCCCGCTGGACGATGGTGACCAGGTACTTGGTGATCGCCGCGTTGTCCGAGCGCGGCGCGACCCAGCCGAGGGTGACCGACCTGCTGCCGGCCCACGCGGTCACCGAGGCCGGCATCGCCGGAGCGCCTTCGCCGGAGGTGGTGATCAGCGTGCAGCCGAGGGTGGTGTCGCTGCCCTGGCCGGTGTTGCGGGCCACCACGCACACCCGGTGCTCGCCGGTATCGAGGGTGACGGTGCTCGAATAGCCGTGCGTGTAGCCATACATCGGCCAGCCGGTGGTGCTGGCCAGGTTGCCGCGATCGGCGGTGATGGTCTGCTTGTCCACCCCGTCGCTGAGCACGTGCAGCTGGATCGAGCCGAGCAGGTCCGGGTCCAGCGCCCAGCCGGACAGCGCGATGTCGTTGGTGAGGCCGACCCGGGCGATGCCGGCCGAGGCGCCGGTCGGGTTCACCTTGCGGGTGGTGGTGCGGCAACTCAGGTTCAGGTTGGTGGTGTGCCGGGGGTTGATCCCGTAGACGCACACGGTGTGGGTGCCTGCCGGCACCGGGCTGAACAGGTTGAAGCCGTGCCCGGCTCCCATGTTCGGGTAGGCCGCCTGCAGGTCAGGCCGGCTGCCGGTGGCGGTCGTCATCGAGGCGATCTTGCCGTCCACATATACCCGAACGCCGATCGGGCTGCTGCTGAAGCCGTCCATCGCCCAGCCGGCGAGCTGCACCCCGCCGGGCACCAGCTGCATGCTGTCCAGCTGGCCGAGTGGCAGGTCGGTGAGGGTCAGGCTCTGGCAGCGCAATTGCGAGTTCGCGCCCGGGCCGGCATTGATCGCGACGACGCACACCGAATGCCGGCCGGGCCCGACCGGGGCGATCAGGGAGAACCCGTGGCTGCCGCCGACCGTCGGGTACCTGGCCGCCAGGTCGGCGCGCGGGTTGGTGGCGCTGAAGTGTGCGATCAGCCGGCCGTCGGACAGCACGTTGAGGCCGATCGGACCGGTGGAGTTCAGGTCCAGCGCCCAACCGTTGAGCCGAAGGCCGCCGGCCACCTGGCGGGCCGATTCCAGCGACCCGATCGGGTTGTTCTGGACGGTGATCGGCCGGCAGCCGAGCAGGGAATTGGTGCCCACGCCGATGTTGAGCGCGTTCGCGCACACGATGTGCCGGCCTGCGCCGATCGGCAGCAGCATCGAGTAGCCGTGCCCAGTTCCGGAAAGCGGGTAGGCCTTGGCCAGGTCGGGACGGGCCAGGCCGGCCGTGGTGGTGCCGGCGGCCAAGCCGTCGACGGTGAACTTCACGGTCAGTGCCGCACCGCTGTTCAGGTCGATCGCCCAGCCCCGCAACTGCACCGCGTACGGCAGCTGGACGGCAGAATCCAGCATGCCGATCGGGTTGTTCTGGACCGTGACGTTCGAGCAGCCGAGCGTGGAATTGCTGCCCGGCCCGATGTTGATCGCGGTCAGGCACAGCTGGTGCCGGCCTGATCCGGCCGGTATTACCAGGCTATAGCCGTGGTTGGCGCCGGCTCCGGGGAATTGCGCGGCCAGGTCCGGCCGGGGCAGCGCCGCGTCGGTTCGGGCGACGAACTTGCCGTCCAGGTAAGCCCAGACGCTGACCGCCGAGCCGCTGTTCAGGTCGAGGGCGTAGCCGGTGGCCTGCAGGCCGGTCGCTACCTGGCCGGCCAATTCCAGCTTGCCGATCGGGTTGTTGCGGATCACGACGGTCTGGCAGCCGAGCGTGGTGTTGGCCCCGGCGCCGATGTTGATCGCGTACAGGCAGATCTGGTGGCTGCCCTCGGGCACCGGCAGCGCGATCGCATAGCCGCGACCGGTGCCACTGGCGAGGCTGTCCATGATGTGCCTGCCGTCGAGGTAGCCGCGCACCAGCACCGGGTTGCTGGAGTTGGGGTCGGTCGCGGTACCGCTGAAACTGACCGTGTTGGCGCTGACCGTCGGAGTGCTCATCGAACCGGTCGGGCTGTTGTGTACCGCCACCGTGTTGCAGCCGAGGCTGATGTTGGCGCCACCGCCGACGTTGACGACCGTTACGCAGTACTGGTGGTTACCGTCGCCGTCGATCAGCCGGAACCCGTAGCCATGCGCCGGCCCGAAGGACGGATATGCCGTGGCAACGTCTGGACGTGCCCGATTGGCGATCATGGTGGTGAGCGTTTTGCCGTTGTCGATCAAGTACACCCGCAGCGCCGTGGCCGGTGCGTCGGTGTCGGCCGTCCAGCCGGTGATGGACACGACGCCGTCGCTGGTCAGGTTCACCGAGTCCAGCGAGCCGGTCGGGTTCGCACCTGCGGCGTGCGCCGGCTGGGCGATCAGCAGGCTCGTGACCAGTGCGCAGCAGACCGCCAGCAGGGTCAGCGCGCGGGCTCGACCGAGCCGTGGCAAGCGGGTGGACAGCGGTGCATGGAGCATCTGTGGTCGTCCTGACTTGGTCCGGTGCGCGTGCGGACCTCGCCGGGTGCCAGCCCGGTGCGATCCGCCGGCCAAGCGATCTCATGATCACTCTGGCCACATCTGTCACAACGCACCGTAACTATGCGTAGTCAGTCAGTAGCAGATCGTATGCAAACTGTTACCTGTGAATGCGTGTCGTTGACGATCTCGAGCCGCTGGAATTGCTAGTGGCGCGATGGTGGAGGCGCGTCACAGCACCTATCGTCCGCAGCGCGGACGGCGTTAGCGCCCGGCCGCTGTCAGCTTGACCAGCGTGACCAGCGTGACCAGCGTGACCAGCGTTGCCAGTTGGGTCAGCCGTCGGCCAGCGCTGTCAGCTCAGCCAGTCGTCGGGCCAGCGCGGTCAGCCGCAGGTGCTATTCGCCGAGTTGGCGATCTGCGAACCGCTCGCGCAGGGTCTTCTTGGAGAACTTGCCTACGCTGGTCTTGGGGATCTCGTCGATGAACTCGACGTCATCGGGCATGCCCCACTTCTCCACCCGCTCGGACAGGAACGCGAACAGCTCGTCTTTGGTGAGCGATTCGCCCTCGCGCAGCACGACGCAAGCGAACGGGCGTTCCATCCAGCGCGGGTGCGGCAACGCGATGACCGCTGCTTCGGCTACGGCGGGATGGGCCATGATCTGGTTCTCCAGGTCAACTGAGGAGATCCACTCACCGCCGGACTTGACCAGGTCCTTGGTCCGGTCGACCAGGCGCAGGTAGCCCAGTTCGGAGATCGCCGCGACATCGCCGGTGCGCAGCCAGCCATCGGGTGAGAACTGTTCACCGGGCTCGTCGGTGCGGTAGTACTGCCGGGCGATCCAGGGGCCACGGGTTTCCAGCTCGCCGACTGCCTCGTTGTCCCAGGGCAGTTCGGCCCGGGTCTCGGCATCCACGATTCGCATCTCGACACCGACCGGCGGCAGGCCCGCGGTAGCGCGGATATCGGCCTTGTCGTCCTCGCTCAGGTCATCGAATTCCGAGCGCAACGTGCACACGGTGCCCAGTGGGGAGATCTCGGTCATCCCCCAGGCCTGAGTGATCGGCAGGCCGGTCGCCTCTCGCCAACTCTCCGACAACGCCTTGGGGACGGCCGAACCGCCGCAGATGACCCGTCTGATGGCTGACAGGTCACGACCCGCGAGCAGCGGCAGCATCCCCATCCAGATCGTCGGGACGCCGGCGGTGATGGTGACCCGCTCTGATTCCAGCAGGTCCAGCAACGCCGGCGGGGTCATGCCGGGCCCGGGCAGCACCATGCTCGCCCCGGCCATCACGCAGGCATAGGGCAATCCCCACGCCATCGCGTGAAACATCGGCACGATCGGCAGGGTGATGTCAGCCTCGCCGAGTGCGAAGGTCGAGGGCACCTGGGTGATCAGCGAGTGCAGGTAGGACGAGCGGTGCGAGTACAGCACGCCCTTCGGATTACCGGTCGTCCCGGTGGTGTAGCACATCGCCGCCGCAGTGTTCTCATCTCGAACGCGGCCGCTGAAGTCGTACTCATCGCCAACCACGTCTGACCACCAGAGCATCCTGGAGTCATCGGGCAGCTCGTTGGGTGCGCCGTCGTCGAAGACCACCACGTGGCGCACGGTGGTCAGCTTCGGCAGGTACTGGCTGAACAGGGGCAGCAGCGAGCGGTCGACGAAGATCACCTCGTCCTCGGCGTGCTCGACGGTGTAGGTCAGTTGATCGGCGAACAGCCGGATGTTCAGGGTGTGCAGGACTCGGCCGGTGCAGGGCACCCCGAAGTACAGCGCGACGTGATTGGCGGTGTTCCAGCCGAACGAGCCGACCCGGCCGCCCTCGCTGACCCCGAGGGAGTCCAGTACGCCGGCCACTTGCCGAGCGCGGGTGGCGAGCTCGGCGAAGGTGATCCGCTCCTGCCCGTCGGCCTGCTGGGTCAGCACGGTTTTCGTGCCGTACAGGCGCTCGCCGTGCCGAAGGATGGATTCGATGGTCAGCGGGTAGTCCTGCATCAAGCCGAGCATTTCGTGATCGTGCTGCACCGGAGCGTTTTCGGCAACTGTCACCGTCATTGCGCGCGCCGCACTTGAAACACCTGGGTGTGCACCTGGTGCGCGCTGAGAAACCTGGCAGCGCCGGCCTGCCATTGCCGCAGCGCCGGATCCTGGCATCGGTCAAGATCGATAGCGCCTTGGCGATAGGTCGCCATCGCGTGCTTGGCCGCGATCGTCGAGCCACCTCGCGACACCCGGGCGGTGAGCCAATTGCCACGATCCGGGTTGTTCGCGCCGTCAAGTTGTGGAACCAGATCGCCGTCATTCTCCAGCGCCAGCACCGAAACCGAGTCCGGGACGCTGGCCAACCCGATCGGCGAGCCGGCGGTGACCAGGTGGGTGACCCGGAACTGCCCGGTTGCGCTCAGCTCGGTGGCAAGCTGAGCTGCCACCACGCCGCCCTGGCTGTGCCCGACCAGCATGATCGGCTCGCTGCTGCGCACCCCGGCCCGTTGCAGCGCCTGCACCACGCCGCGCTGCAGCACCGATGATTGGTTGGCCAACCCGCGCAGGTTGGTGCCGAAGTCCGAGGCTTGCGGGCTGGTGCGGCGCGGATCGAGGTTCCAGGCAGTGGTGCCGGCAATGTTGACGATGACGCACCGACCGGTTGGCGAGTCCAACGTCCGGACGTCGACCAGCCCACCGCCGTCGGCGACGTCCGCCCGAGCCTGCAGCGCGCGCATCAAGTCCGCCGTCGAGCGCGGTGGCCCGGCCTGGTCGTCGGTGGCCGCGCCGTCCAGGTCCGGACGGGCCCGCACGATCGGCTGGCCATCGGCGTAGAGCTCGGCAAGCTGGCCGGAAAGTGAGCTGGTCGTGCCGGGCAGCGCGGCCTGGGACGGTCCGACCAGGGCGCTGACCAGGCCGTCGACGGCCAGGTCGGCCAGCTCCGGGTCGCGGGTGAGGCCGGCCTGCAGGTGCCCGGAACCGGCGGCCAACAGCGCGGCCGGTAGCCGGCAACCGGCCTCGATGAGCGGTTGCAGCCGGCGATCGAGCTGGTCGGCTGCCTCGTATGCCCGGCCGGCGGCGGCCAATAGCGCGGCCAGGGATTCGGATTCGAGGGTGACCACGGCCAGCAAGGCCAGGCAGCGAGCGAGGAGTTCGGCCAGCTGCCCGGCGCCGACCGGATCGAGGGCGGCACCGGCCACCAGCGCGGGTTCCCGGCTGAAACGGCCGAGCAGGCCGAG